>JBPCSR010000174.1:0-32994 GCA_051006935.1 Gaiellales bacterium | reverse complement strand
GGCGGGGCGGGGGTGATCGCCCCCGCTGCGCCGGCCGCCGACGACGTGCTGCTGGCCGACGCCGCCCATCCGCTGGTGCTGCCGGCGCCGACCGCCGTCGCGCCGCCCCGGCATCGGCAGCGTCCCGTGCGTGCGCGGGACGCGCAGTCGGCGGTCGACGACGGCGGCGTCGATGCGACGGCGACGGCCGTGGAGACCGCGGCGACGGTCGCGACGCCGGTCGCGACTGCGCCATCCGCTCCGCCGACGGGCGCTGAGATCGCGCCGTCGCTGCCGGTGGCGGACGCGGCGACGCCCGACCTGCCGGTCGAGGCCGGCACTGGCGTCGCGCTCCCACTCGCCGATGGCGGTTGATAGCGTCGGGGCATGCCCGACCTGGTGATCGAACCCGCCGCGCCCTACGACCTCCTGCGCTCTGCGCGCGGCGGTGATCGCATCACGCGGCGCGTCGTCGGCGATCGCGTCGAGCTCGCGCTGCGCGGTGGCGTGGTGGCCCGGGTGCGCCAGCGGCCCGACCGCGCCCTGCTCGTGGAGATCGAGGGCCACGGCGGTGCGGAGGTGGAACGGGACCTGCGCTTCCGGCTCGACTGCGACGCGCCGATCGGGGCGTTCATCGACCGGGTGCGCGAGGACGCGCTGCTCGGACCGCTGGTCCGGCGAGCGCCCGGCCTGCGCGCGCTGCGCACCGGCACGGTCGCGCACGCGGCCCTGCAGGCCTTCGCCGGGCAGCTGATCACCTTCCGCGAGGCGCAGGCGATCGAGCGCCGGATCGTGCGGCTCGCCGTCCCCGGGCCACGCGGCGGCCTCGTCCCCTCTCCGACCGCGCAGCAGATCCTCGACCTCGGCACCGCGCGCCTCGTGGCGTGCGGCCTCGCCCAGCGACGTGCCGACGCGCTGATGCGCCTGCTGCGCGGGATCGACCTCGAGCGCCTGCGCACGTTGGAGGCCACCCGCGTCGCCAGCCGCCTCGCGCGCGAGAGCCAGGTGGGGCCGTGGTCGATCGGCGTGATCGGCCTGCACGGCTACGGATGGCGCGACCACGGCCTCGTCGGCGACCTCGGCCTGATGCGGCTCGCGGCCGCCGTGCACGGGCGCGCGGCGACGGCCGAGGACACCGCGGAGCTGCTCGCGCCCTACGCGCCGTGGCGGGGGCTCGCCAGCGTGCATCTGCTGGCGCACCCGCTGGCGCGCCAGCCACGGCGATGATGCCCCCGAGACGATTTGAACGTCTGACCCCAGCCTTCGGAGGGCTGTGCTCTATCCACTGAGCTACGGGGGCGGGCGACGGGGAGGATAGCGGACGCCCGGATCGTGCCCGTGACGTAGATTGCCGCCATGGAGATCCGCGCCCGCATCGAGAACCTCACGCTGCACGAGCCCTTCGAGATCGCCCGTGGCGTGTCGACGCACGAGCCCGTGCTGATCGTCGAGCTGGAGCACGACGGCCTCGTCGGCATCGGCGAGGGCGCACCGGTCGACTATCACGGCGAGACCACCGAGGCCATGCTCGCCGAGGCCGAGCGCCTCGGTCCGGAGCTGCTCGGCGACGATCCGTTCGCGCTCGAGGCCGTCCTGCGCCGCCTGCGGTCGGAGGGGCTGATGGGCGGGACCCGCATGGCCGTCGACGGCGCGCTGCACGACTGGATCGGCAAGCGCCTCGGCCAGCCCACGTGGCGCGTGCTGGGACTCGACCCGACCAGCCCGCCGACCTCGTTCACGATCGGCATCGACACCGTCGAGGGCACGGCGGACAAGGTGCGCCGCGCCGCGGGGTACCGCGTGCTCAAGGTCAAGGTGGGCGGCGCGGCAGACCTCGAGCGCCTCGAGGCCGTGCGCGCGGGCTTCGACGGCCCGATCCGCATCGACGGCAACGAGGGATGGGACATCGACATCGCGCGCGCGATCACGCCCGACCTGGTCCGTCTCGGCATCGAGTTCGTCGAGCAGCCCTTCCACCGCGACGACGTCGACGCATACCGCGCCTATCGCGAGCTCGACGCGCGGCTGCCGGTGATCCTCGACGAGTCCTGTCAGGACGCGCACGACGTGCCGCACTGCGCGACGCTCGGCGACGGGGTGAACATCAAGATCTCGAAGACCGGCGGCATCCGCGGCGGGTTCTCGGTGGCGCGCGCGGCCCGCGCCCACGGCCTCGCCGTGATGATCGGCTGCATGATCGAATCGGAGCTGGGCATCGCGCAGGGCGCGCAGATCGCCTCGCTCTGCGACCACGTGGACCTCGACGGCCACCTCCTGATCGACGACGGGCCGTTCCGCGGCCTCGGCTTCGAGGATGGGGTCGTCACGGTCTCGGCGAAGCCCGGACTGGGCGTGGAGGCGACATGAGCGACCGGCTGGCGATCCTGGCGGAGGGCCTGTGGGCCGAGTCCGACGCGAAGACGGGGCACGGCGTCCTGCGCTTCGGCGACCGCGACGTCGTCTGCGTCGTGGACAGCACGCAGGCAGGCCGCACGAGCGCCGAGGTCGTGCCGTTCGCGCGGCGCGACGTGCCGATCGTCGCCGACGTCGACGCCGCGCACGCGCTCGGCGCGACCCGCGTCCTGATCGGCGTCGCGCCCGCGGGCGGGAAGCTCACCGACGCCTGGAAGCAGCAGCTGCTGCGTGCGATGGCACTCGGGATGCACGTCGAGGCGGGCCTGCACACGCTCCTCCACGACGACTCCGAGCTGGTGGCCGCGGCCGCCGAGCACGGCGTCGAGCTCCGCGATCTGCGCGAGTCGCCGAAGGGCCTCACGATCCCGCGTTACGACCTCTCGCGCCCCGCGGGCGTCCGCGTCGTGCACACCGTGGGCACCGACTGCGCGATCGGCAAGATGTCGACCGCGCTCGAGCTCGCGGAGGGCGCCCGTGCGCGCGGGCGGCGCAGCGTGTTCGTGGCGACCGGTCAGACGGGCATCGCCATCAGCGGGTGGGGGATCGCGGTCGACCACGTCATCTCCGACTACGTCAACGGCGCGGCCGAGTCCCTGATCGACCAGGGCGCTGAGCACGGCGACCTCCTGTTCCTCGAAGGGCAGGGCTCGCTCCTGCATCCGGGGTACAGCGCGGTCACGCAGGGCCTGCTGCACGGCTCGCAGCCCGACGTGCTGGTGCTGCAGCACCTCGCGGGGCAGACGCACAACGACGACTACCCGTCGCGGCCGATCCCGCCGCTGCCCGAGGTGATCGAGCTGTACGAGCGCTCCGCCAGCGCGGTGCGCCCGGCTCGCGTCGCCGCGGTCACGCTCAACACGAAGCACCTCGATGCCGACGAAGCCGCGGAGGCGATCCGCGCGGCCGAGGCGGAGACCGGGCTGACGGCGGACGACGTCGTCCGCAACGGCCCGGATCGCGTGCTGGAAGCGCTGCTCACCGCGGTCGATGCGCTGTGACGCAATCGTTACGCCGGACCGCTTGACGCGAACACCTGTTCGGACTACCGTTCCGAACATATGTTCGACATCCGCATACTCCGTTCGGTGGGGCTGCTCCTCGCCATCCTCTCCCTCGTCCTCGTGATCGGCCTGCGCGCCGCACCCGACAGCCAGGGCTCGGCGCCGCCGCAGTCCTACGTCGTCCAGCCGGGCGACACGCTGTGGAGCATCGCCGACGACGCCACGACCGGCGATCCGCGGGACATGGTGGGGGCGATCGAGCAGCTCAACCAGCTGCAGGGGCCCACCATCCAGGCCGGACAGACGCTCCTGCTGCCCGCCTCCTGACCGCTGCGCGCGCCGGTTCGGCGGGCGCATTGCGACCGTCGAAATGTTGCGTTCGTGTTGCGGTCAAGCGGGTTGACAGCCGCATGTATGAGCATTTCGTTAAGAGAGCGGCAGGATTCGCGTCCCCGGGTGGCGGGCGCGACGGGGAGTCGGAATCCTGACTGCACCATGACTGCCACAGCAGCACCCAAGCGCACCCCGCGCACCGACCGCAAGCTCCGCATCGCCCAGCCCGACGACGCGTTCGACGCGCCGGCGGCGGAGGTCATCGACGACTCGTTCGACGAGACGCCGGAGGTCGATCTGCTCTTCACCTACGTGCGCCAGATCGGCGACGGCCGCCTGCTGACGGCGGGGGAGGAGGCCGCGCTCGCGCGGCGCAAGGACGCAGGGGACATGGCGGCCAAGCGGGAGCTGATCGAGCGCAACCTGCGCCTCGTCATGAGCATCGCCCGGCCGTACAGCGCCGCCTCCGGCGTGCCGCTGCTCGACCTGATCCAGGAGGGCAACGTCGGCCTGATGCGCGCGGTCGAGAAGTTCGACCACACGAAGGGCTTCAAGCTGTCCACGTACGCCACGTGGTGGATCCGCCAGGCGATCAGCCGCGCGATCGCGGACCAGGGCCGCACGATCCGCCTGCCCGTGCACGTCGTCGACAACCTCAAGCGCGTGCGCAAGGCCGAGCGGCGGCTCCGCCAGGAGCTCGGCCGCCCCGCCACGCCGGAGGAGCTCGCCGAGGCCACGGGCCTGGGCGTCAAGAAGATCAACGCCCTGCTCGACATCGTCGACGACCCGGTGTCGCTCGACGTCAGCGTCGGCGACGGCGACTCCGACATCGCCGACCTCGTCGAGGATCCCAACGCCGTCCAGCCGGAGGAGGCCGTCACCGGCGGCAGCTTCACGGCCGATCTCCAGGAGGCGCTCGACCAGCTCCACGAGCAGGAGCGCCAGGTCGTCGAGCTCCGCTACGGCCTCGACGGCAATGGCACGCGCACGCTGGATCAGGTGAGCTCCGAGCTCGGCTGCACCCGCGAGCGGGTCCGGCAGGTCGAGGGGCGCGCGCTGAGCACGCTCGCGAAGGCCAATCCGGACCTGCGCGAGTACCTCGCCCTGAGCGCGTAGCCCGCCTCACGGCGAGCGCGACACGGGCGCGGACGCGCACCGTAGAATCCGCTGCGTGGGCACTCAACCTGAGCGGATGCGGGTCTACCGCTTCGAGGAGCCCATCGCCGACAGCCTCGGCCCCCGGCGGCCCGTCCGCCGACGCCGTCGACGAGGCCCGCTCTTGATCATCCTCGGCCTGCTCGCGGTGCTCGGCGTGCTGGCGGCGGGGGCGCTCTACCTCGGACGCGACACCGGCTCCGCGATCCCCGCCGGGACCCAGATCGACGGCGTGGACGTGGGGGACATGACGACCGCCGAGGCGAAGGCGAAGGTCCGCGCGCACGGGCAGCAGGTCGTCGCGCGCGGCGTGGTCTTCGTCGCCGGCGGCAACCGCTTCGCGATCGATCCCGCCGCCATCAACCTGCGTCCGAACGCACAGGTCGCCGTGCGCTCCGCCCAGCGCGACTCGTCGTTCCTCGAGCGCCTGCTCGGACGACTCGGCTTCGCGGGCGCGCACGAGGTGCCGCTGACGTACCTCTACAGCCCGTCCGAGCTCGCGCAGGCGACGTTGCCGCTGCGCCAGGCGACGACGGTGCCGGCGCGCAACGCGATCGTGGTCAAGGATGCGAACGGCCGCTTCCCCGTGCGCCGCTCCGCGGACGGCCAGCGCCCGAACATCGGCGGGATCCAGGCCGCGATCCGGACGATCGGGCAGAGCGGTCCCGACATCGACGTGCCGATCGTCGTGACGCAGCCGGCGATCACGACGGACGAGGCGGCGCAGGCCGCGGCGGCGGCGCGCTCGTTCGTCAAGGCCCCGCACATCGTCACGCTCAACAGCGATCCTCGGCGCGTGCCGCGCAGCGTCGCGCTCCGCGCCGCGACCTTCACGCAGAAGGACGGCGCCGTCTCGTTCGACCTCTCGCGCGGGGTGCTGCGGGCGTTCTTCAGCAAGGCCTACGGCAGTCGCGAGCGCGCACCGCGCAACGCGATCTTCACGACCAACGCCGCGGGCAAGGCGCGCATCATCGGCTCGCGCAACGGCCGCGGCGTCGACGTCGACGCGCTCGCCGCCGCCTGGCAGAAGGACCCGACCAAGCACATCACGCCGATCTCGATCGGCGTGCGCTATCCCGCGCTGTCCTCGGAGAAGGCCCAGAAGATGGGGGTGACGCAGGTCGTCGGCGAGTTCTTCACGCCGTACACGACGGGCGCGCGCATCATCAACATCAAGCGCGGCGCGGAGATCCTCGACCAGTACATCATCCCGGCGCGCGCGACCTTCTCCCTCAACAAGGCGCTCGGGGAGCGCACCGAGGCGCGCGGCTTCGTGAAGGCGCCGATGATCGGCGAAGGGGGGCTGCTCAAGGACTCCGTCGGCGGCGGCGTCTCCCAGATCGCCACGACGACCTTCAACGCCGCCTTCTTCAGCGGCCTCAAGCTGATCGCCCACACGCCGCACTCGTTCTGGATCACGCGCTACCCGAAGGGCCGCGAGGCGACCGTCTCCTGGGGCGGTCCCGAGCTGATCTTCCAGAACGACTGGGATGCGCCCGTGGTGATCCTCACGCACACCGACGACTCCGGCATCACGGTCAAGATGCTGAGCGCGCCGCTCGGCCGCAAGGTCGTCGCCTACGAGGGCGAGCCGTACTCCTTCACCAAGGCCAAGCTGATCCGCTACTGCGATCCGTCACTCGCCCCGGGGGATGCCAAGTTCGACCAGATGAAGGGCGAGGACGGCTTCCACATCAAGTACGGCCGCACGGTGTACCGCAACGGCAAGCTGCGCTCGAAGCAGATGTGGCACTGGCGCTACGCGCCGGAGGACGGCGTCGTGCGCATCGGACCGCGCAAGGCGGGGTGCCCGGCCGGCTGGAAGGTCGTGACGGGCAGCGTCACGACGGGCTAGGCGCCGAGCGGCTGCGTGTGCGGCACGGGCGTGGCCGTGCCGTCGCTGGCCATGCGGCGGTTCATCGCGCGCTCGGCCGCGCGCTGCAGCGACTCCGACATCGAGGGCGTGACGACGCCGGTGTTGGCAAGCGATTCCACCGTCAGGCCCTCGTTGACGGCGAGCGCGATCGTGGCGATGTTCTCGGAGGCGCGGTAGCCGACGATCGAGCCGCCCAGCAGCACGCCGGATTCGGGATCGGTGATCAGCTTGATCAGGCCCTCGCGCCAGCCCGAGATGACGCCGCGTGGATTCGACCCGAGGTAGTGCTTGGTGAGGTCGACCGCGCGGCCCTCGCGGGCCGCCATCGACTCGGTGATGCCGACGGTGGCCACCTCGGGGCGCGTGAAGATGGTCCAGGCGACGTTGGCGAGGTTGAGCGGCCCCTCCGCGATCCCGCAGGCGTGGAGCGCGGCGTGGCGGCCCTGCATGGCGCCGGTCGAGGCGAGCATCATCCCGCCGGCCACGTCGCCCGCCGCGTAGATGCCGTCGGCGCTCGTGCGCATGTGCTCGTCAACCATGATCGCCCCGCGGTCGTCGACCTCGACGCCGATCGTCTCGAGCCCCAGGTTGGTCGTGTTGGCGCGCTGGCCCATGCAGATGATCGCGTGCGAGCCGCGAAACACGCGGCCGTCCCCGGAAGTGACGGTGACGCCCTCGTCGTCGGCGTCGACCTCGACGATGCGCGCGTCCATCTGGGTCTCCATGCCGCGCGAGAGGAAGGCCTCCTGGATGATCTCGGCCACGTCCTCGTCCTCGTTCGGCAGCACCTGGGAGCGGGCCGACAGCAGCGTGATCTTGCTGCCCGACGACGCGAAGAACTCGGCGTACTCGCAGCCCGTCGCACCGGCGCCGACGACGATCAGGTGCTCGGGCGTCTCGCGCTGGTCGAGCACCTCGCGCGTCGTGAAGACGCGGTCGCTGGCCATGTCGGCGAACGGCGGCAGCCAGGGGCTCGCCCCGGTCGCGATCAGCAGCGCGTCGTACTCGACCTCGGCCGTGTAGCCGTCGCACTCGACGTGGATCAGCCCCGGCGCGGCGATGCGGCCGCGTCCGTGGATGATCTTGACCGTGGTCTCCTCGAGGCGGTCGCGGATGCCGCGGGACTGGTGCGTGGCGACCCAGCGCGCGTGCGCGACGGTGCGCAGCATGTCGACGTGCGGCTTGCCGTGCTCGAAGGCGACGCCCGACCGGTCGGCGCGGTCGATCGCGGCGAGCACGGTGGCGGTGGAGAGGAGCGTCTTCGACGGGATCGCGTCGGTCAGCGTGCACGATCCGCCGAGCCCGTGGTCCTCGATCAGCGTGACCTCGGCGTGCAGCGCCGCCGCGGCGGATGCGGCGGCATAGCCCGCTGGTCCGCCGCCGAGGATCACGTAGCGCATGGCCGAATCGTAACGCGCCGCGTCGCCGCACCGGCGCGTTGGCTCGTGCGGGTCGGCGAACGGGGACGGGACGGCGGGTCATGTGGAACATGTTCTACACTGCCGGTATGGCGACGCGCATCCCGCTCCGCGAGCTCAAGAACCAGGCCTCGGCGATCGTGCGGCGCGCCGAGGCGGGGGAGACGTTCGAGGTGACCGTCGACGGCCGCCTCTGTGCGGTGCTCGTCCCCGCGCATCCGCCGGGGCCGCGGACGTGGGTTCCCGTGTCCGAGGTGCTGGACATGCTGGAGTCCGTGGAGTTCGCCACGGCGTTCGAGGGCGAGCGTCCCGATCTGGGCGACGCGCTCGATCCGGAGGACGATCCGTTCGAGCGCCACGGCGGCTGGATGGACGCCTGATGCGCGCGCTGCTCGACACGTCCGCACTGCTGCTGCCGCGCGACCGCCTGGCGACGGCGATCGCCGGGTACGCCGACGTCGCGATCTCCGTCGCGACCGTCGGGGAGATCGAGCACGGGCTCCTGGTCGCCGGCACCGACTGGGAGCTGCGCTTCCGCCGCGATCTCGCGCACCGTCGGATGCTGCAGCTGTTCAAGGTGCTGCCGTTCGACCGGGCCGCCGCCCGCGAATACGCGAAGGTCTGCGTCCTGGTGCGCGAGCGCGGTCGAACGCACCGCCGGCGCGCGGTCGATCTGATGATCGCGGCGACGGCGAGCGCGCACCGGATCCCGTTGGTCACCGCGAACGCGGCGGATCTGCGCGGAGCGGAGGCGCTGGTGCAGATCGTCGCCGTCGATCCGGCCTGAGGCGGGCGGGGCGCCGGCGAGCGTCGCCCGGCGATTCTGACTTCCCATAATCATGATTATCAGGCAACGTGGAACGAGGGCCGTTGGGCCGGAATGCAGGGAATCCGCGGGCCGCGCGACGTTGCCGGTACGATGCGCCCATGTTCGGCCTCTCGCCCGTCCACATCCTGCTCGTCGTGATCGTGGGCTTCCTGATCTTCGGCGTCGGCGGCAGCAAGAAGCTGTTCCGCAAGGGCGCAGACCGCGTCAAGGACACCGGCACGGGCATCAAGGGCGCCGCGCAGGAGCTCCAGACGAGCTTCAACGAGGAGGCCAACGAGGACTCCGCGATCTACCAGGCGACGCGCGCGGGCAAGGAGAAGGCCGCAGCGGTCGGCACGAGCGCGCTCGACGCGGCCAAGGAGGCGCGCGACGAGGTCGCGGGCCTCGCCGACGACGCCCGGGCCTCCGCCGGCGGCGCCGAGCCGCAGACGGCGGTCGGCCGCGCTGCGCGCGCCGTGGGCGAATCGGCGCGCGACATCCGCTCCGGCGTCGCCGAGGACGACCACGAGCCGCAGTCCGCGCTCGGCAAGGCGGCCAAGTCGGCCGGCGACGCGGCCAAGTCCCGCGTCGACATGCTCGGCGAGACGGCGACGGCCTTCAAGGAGGGCGTCGAGGGCGAACCCGCCCCCGACAGCGCCGCGCTGCCCGCGCCGGAGACGCCGGCGTCCGAGCCGCCGGCGCCTGAGCAGGCGTAGGCGTGGACGGTGCCCTCGCGCAGGACCGCAAGGCGCTCTTCGAGATCGCGATGGTGCTGAGCGTCGCGCTCGGCGCGGTCGCCGGGGCGGTCTTCATCGCCACGTCCCTCCCGCTCGTCACGATCACCGTCGGCGCCGCCGTGCTCTTCGCCGTCGGCTTCGCGGTGATCGCGCTGCTCGTCTGAGCCTGCGCTACGCGCCGAACCCGGGCGCGCGACCGAGACCGTTGAGCGGGCTCGCGGGCAGGCCCGCCGTCGCCAGCGGCGCGTTGTAGGCGCCCGGCGCCACGTCGTTCGGGCCGTCGGGGTAGAACAGCGCCGCGAGCTCCTGGATCTGCGGTCGGCCGCAGGCGAGCTCGTACTGCCCGCCGCCGTACAGGCGCACGTTGCGCGCCTCGCAGTGCGCGATCGCCTCGAGCAGGCGCGCGATCGTCCCGAAGCGCGAGGGCTTGATGTTCATCCATCCGGTCTGCGGCAGGCGCAGGATGTCGGCGAGGTCGTGCACCGGCGCGTCGAACGCCACGCGATCGAGGTGCCCGGCCAGGAGCGCGAGCGCGTCGTCGTCGGTGGGCGGATCCTCCACGACGACGTCGGGCAGCCCGGTCAGCACCCGCTCGAGCAGCGTGTGCGCGAGCGGGCCGCGATTGCCGAAGTCGTCGCCGTACTGCGCCTTGATGTCCACGACCCGCACGCGGTCGAGGGCGGCGAGCTCCGCCACCCGCGCGTCGGTCCACGCCTCCCCCGCGTCGAGCTTGAACTCGAGCGACGGCGCGACGGCGAGCCAGGCCTCCGGGCCGAGGTTCGACGAGACGCAGAAGCGCACGGGGCGGGGATCGCGGCCGAGCAGCGCGCCGAGCGTCGTGCCGGCCTGGCGCAGGCCGAGGTCGAGCAGCGCCGACTCGTAGGCCCAGCGGCGGTAGTCGAGCGAGGCGTGATTCGGCGGCTCAACTCCGAACAGCGCGACGTCGTCGAGCGCGTCGCTCCACTCGGCGAGGGAGCGGCGGCCGCGCAGGGCGAACGGCACCAGGGCGCGGTGCTCGAGCTGCGTCTCGGCCTCGTAGGCCACGTCCTCCCCGCGTCCGACGTGGCCGCCGCCCTCCAGCGCGACGACCGTTGTGAGGCGCGTGAAGGCGGGCGCCTCGGCGACGTGCGGCTCGAGCGCGCAGCCGTCGACCTCGATGGGCAGCTCGGCGAGGGCGGGCGGTAGATGCACCGCTGCCGCCCGCTCAGCTGATGTTCAGCGAGATGACGGAGTGGCCGACGAAGATGCCGATGATCGAGCCGATCAGCCACCCCATCACGGCGATGATCAGGCCGATCTTGCCGATCCGGTCGCGGGTGCCGGCCAGCGAGAGCCCGAGGATGGCGCAGGCGATCGCCACGAACCCGATGATCATCGGCGCGAACCAGAGCGACAGCACGCCGAGACCGCACGCCAGGCCCGATAGGAGCGCCGACGCCGACGCCGTGCCCGTGTCGCGATCCTCGAGCGTGCGCTCGGCGTAGTCGAGCTGGGTCATCGGATTGGCGACGGTGTCGTTCTCAGCGCTCATCGGGTGCTGTTCCTCCAGCAGGGTCGCGCCGGGGCTCCGGCGTGGCTCCAGCATACCGCGTCCGGCCGCGCGCGCCAGCCCGTCTCGGATGCCCAGATCGTGGCGATGCATACGATGTTGCGGCGCGTCCGGACATGGCGATACGATGCCGCCGATGTCCCCCACGTCCGACCCGCGCGCGCGAAAGGCGATCATCTCGTGAACCTGAAGGTCCTGCCCCTCGCGATCATCGGGACCGTGGTCGGCGCGATCGTCGGCGTCGTGCTCGTGGTGCTGCGCACGCTTCCGGTCGCCGCATCCGCGCAGGCCGCGAACGTCGACCGGCTCTACGAGGCGTTCCTCTGGTTCTCCGGGATCATCTTCGGCGTCGTCGTGATCTTCCTGGTCGTCTCGGTCTTCCGCTTCCGCGCGCGGCCGAACGACACCCGCGACGGCTCGAACATCCACGGCATCACCTGGCTGGAGATCGTCTGGACCGCGATCCCGTTCGTGCTCGTGCTCGCCGTCGCCTTCGTCAGCTGGAACGTGCTCAACAGCGACAACGTCAGCGGGGCCGCCGAGAAGAGCGGGCAGCGCATCCACATCACCGGCTACCAGTTCGGCTGGAAGTTCACGTACCTCAACGAGGGCATCGGGATCAAGGACAGCCCGGATCTCGTCGTGCCGGTCGGCCAGCCGATCGCCTTCGACATCACGACCATGGACGTGATGCACTCCTTCTGGGTCCCGGCGTGGCGCATGCAGATGTCCGCGACGCCGGCGCAGACCAACTACACGTCGACGACGCCGACCAAGATCGGCACCTACGAGGTCGTCTGCGCGTTCCTCTGCGGCATCGGCCACACGCAGATGAACAGCGCCGTCACCGGCGGGCTCGTGTCGAAGGTCCGCGTCGTCTCGCAGGCCGACTTCGACAAGTGGGTCGCCGAGACCAAGGCCAAGGCGGCCGCGGCATGACGCACGTCCACCACCCGTACGCCACCTCCTGGGGAGGGTTTGCCCGATGACCTCCGTCCTCCGCCCCACGCTCGCGCGCTGCCTCTGGACGGCGCCGCTGTTCGCCGCGCTCGCCGTCTTCGTGACGATCGCGGCCCGCTCGATCTTCGGCATGGAGCCCGTGTTCCAGGAGACCACGCTGCTGACGGTCGCCTACATCTTCGGCGGCGTCGGCTTCGTCGTCGGCATCGGCGGCATGGACTACTGGTGGACGTGGATCACGGGCGGCGTGCTCGACCCCAACGACCACTCGCAGCACGGGGCGCATTCGTGGCGCGACTACTTCAAGTTCAACACCGATCACAAGGTGATCGGCGTCCAGTACATCGTCTTCACGTTCATGATGTTCCTGGTCGGCGGCATGTTCGCGGAGATCTTCCGCGCCGAGCTCGCGAAGCCGGGCCAGCAGTCGATCTCGAACGCCCAGTACAACGAGCTGATCTCCCAGCACGGCACGATCATGATCTTCGTCTTCATGGTCCCGGTCTTCGCCGGCATCGGGAACTACGTGATCCCGCTGATGATCGGCGCGGCCGACATGGCCTTCCCGCGGCTCAACGCGGTGTCCTTCTGGCTGCTCCCGCTGGCGTCGTTCACGCTGCTGTCGGCATGGGCCTTCGGCTCGTTCAACACGGGCTGGACCGCCTATCCCACGCTGCAGGAGCAGAGCCCGTTCGGGCAGACGCTGTTCCAGATCGGCGTGATCATCGCCGGCAGCTCGTCGATCGCGACCGCGGTCAACTTCCTCGTCACGATCGTGGCCATGCGCGCGCCCGGCATGACGCTGTTCCGCATGCCGCTGCTCTGCTGGGCCAACCTCGCCACCTCCGCGCTCGTCGTCGCGGCCACGCCGTTCGTCGCCGGCGCGATGTTCATGGCCATGTTCGACCGCGAGATGGGGACGCACTTCTTCACCACCGCGGGCGGCGGTACGGCGCTGGCCTATCAGCACATCTTCTGGTTCTACTCGCACCCGGCCGTGTACATCATGGTCCTGCCCGGCTTCGGCATCATCAGCGAGGTGATCGCGACGCACGCGCGCAAGCCGGTGTTCGGCTATCGCGCGGTCGCCTTCTCGTCGGCCGGCATCGCCGTCCTCGGCTTCTCCGTCTGGGCGCACCACATGTTCGCCTCGGGCATGCAGTCGTGGCTGCGCGTGCCGATCATGTTCGCCACCCTGCTGATCGCGGTGCCGACCGGCATCAAGATCTTCTCGTGGCTGGGCACGATGTGGGACGGCGTGATCCGCCTGACCACCGCCAACCTGTTCGCGATCGGCTTCATCGTCGCGTTCGTGATCGGCGGCCTCTCCGGCGTCATGCTCGCGTCCGTGCCGTTCGACGTCTCGATCACCAACTCGTACTTCATCGTCGCCCACTTCCACTACGTGCTGTTCGGCGGCTCGGTGCTGACGATCTACGCGGGCCTCTACCACTGGTTCCCGAAGGTGACCGGGCGCATGTACGACGAGAAGCTCGGCAAGTGGCACTTCTGGCTCACGTTCATCGCCCTCAACGCGACGTTCTTCCCCATGCACTACCAGGGGCTCGAGGGCATGCCCCGTCGCGTGGCCGACTACGCGCCCCAGTTCGGCTGGAGCAACACGGTGATCTCGATCTCGGCCTTCGTGCTCGGGGCCAGCACGCTGATCTTCGTGTACAACATGATCCACTCCGCGCGGCACGGGAAGCCCGCCGGCGCGAACCCGTGGGGCGCGCTCAGCCTCGAGTGGCAGCTGTCCTCGCCGCCGCCGATCTTCAACTTCCCGACCACCCCGCGCGTCGTCGGCGGCCCGTACCGCTACGGTGAGGAGGGCGTCAAGCACGCCGTCTTCCCCGACGAGCAGCCCGCCGAGACGGAGACGGTCGGCGCGTAGCGCCGGTCGCACAGGAGCATCACCATGGCCGCCGCGGACCTCAGCGCCCCGAAGATCCAGCCGTACCGGACGAACCTCAACGTCTGCGTGATGGGGCTGGTCATCTTCCTCGTGTCCGAGCTCGCGCTATTCGGCGCGTTCTTCATGTACTACGCGCAGCTCCGCCTCGCGCGCGGTGTGCCGTGGCCGGGAGACTTCGACATCCCGGCCAACGGCACGGCGATCAACACGCTGATCCTCGTGCTCTCCTCGTTCACGTGCGAGTTCGCGCTGCTGTCGCTCGACAAGAAGGGCAAGGGCGGTCCGGTGTTCGCCTGGCTCTTCCTGACGTTCCTGCTCGGTGCGGCGTTCCTCGGGCTGCAGGTGCACGAGTACATGACCGTCGGGTTCACCCCGCAGACGACCTCGGTCGGCGCGATCTTCTTCTCCCTGACCGGTCTGCATGGCCTGCACGTCTTCGTCGGCCTCGTGCTGCTGTGCCTCGGCATGATCCGCGCGCTGCGCGGGCGCTGGACGGCTGACTCGCACGTCGGCCTGCTCGGCATCAGCGTGTACTGGCACTTCGTGGACATCGTGTGGGTCGTGCTGTTCACGGTCGTGTACTGCCTGCCCAGCAGCTGAGCAGGCGGTGACCCGGGATGGTCATCTGGGTCCTCACGCACCTCCCCCATCTGCTCCCGCCGATCATCGCGTTCGCGTTCCTCGCGCGCCTGGCGCTGTGGGCGGCCGCGCAGCCGCCGTCGCACTACACCGATGAGCAGATCGAGGAATGGGAGCGCGTGCGCGCAGCGGAGCGTGCGCGTCTGCAGGTGCCGGTCCGGCGCCGCACGGCCCTGCTCGGTCTGACGGCGATCGCCCCGATCATCCTCGCGTTCCTCACGGGCCTCTGGGCGTACACGCTGGCCCTGCGCGGCGACGTCTCACCGGGGTGGCTGATCTGGGCCCACGTGGCGACCAGCGTCCTCGCGCTCGGGCTCGTGACGTTCAAGGCGGGCGAGCTCGGCTGGCGGCGGATCCTCCAGCGCGTGCAGGCCTCGCGCCCGCAGGATGCGATCACGTCGCTGATCATGCTCGGGCTCGGTGTGCCGATCGCGCTGACGGGGATCGCGATGCTGCTGCGCCCCTCCGGCGGGACGCTGACCGGAACCGACTATGTGCACGTGATCACGGGCGTGTGGTGGGCCGTGATCGTGCAGTGGCACCTCTACCGCTATCTCGGCAGGGCGATGCGGGCCGTCGCCGACGGCGCCTCCTCCGACCGCTCCTGAGGACGCAGGGCGAGCGCCTCGACCACCAGGCGGTGCGTCAGCGAGCGCGCCACGGCGGCGTCGCCGGAGCGCGCGAGGATGAGCGCCCACAGCTCGTCGAACAGCGCGGGCACGCGCACGGCGGCCACCGAAGTGGCGAGCAGGTCCTCCCCCTCCGCATAGCCCAGCTCGCGCGCCGCGAGCGTCAGCAGGCACCCGTCGTCACCGGCGCCCCACACCCCGCCGATCAGACGATCCCGGTCGCGCTCCAGCGCGCGGCCGATGCCCACCAGCACGTCGGAATCCAGCTGCGCGAGCTCGCCGCGCAGGGCATCGCGCAGATCGGCTTCGCGAGCGGCGGCGGCATCCATCGCCCGCATGGTACTGGTCGCGCGATCCGCGCAGCGGGCGGCTGATCGGCGGCTCAGGCTCCTCGGATACGATGCCTCGCGTGAGCGCCCGCGGGATCGGAACGGCACGTCGTGGCTGCTGAGCCCGTCGCGGCGCGGCATCGCTCGGTGCTGCTCGACTACTTCGAGCTGACCAAGCCGCGGGTGATGATCCTGCTCCTGATCACGATGGTCGGGGCGATGGTCTGGGCCGACGGCGGCGTGCCCCCGCTCTGGCTGCTCGGCATCGCGCTGCTCGGCATGGGCCTCACGACGGGGGGCGCCAGCGCGATCAATCACGCGCTCGACCGCGACCTCGACGTGCGCATGGAGCGCACCCGCGAGCGCCCGGTGGCCGCCGGGCGCCTGGAGCCGCGGCCTGCGATCGCGTTCGGCATCGCGCTGTCCATCATCGGCGTGCTCGTGCTCCTGCTCACGCACCAGCCGCTCGCCGCCGTGCTGGCGCTGGCCGGCAACCTCTTCTACGTCCTCGTGTACACGATGTGGCTCAAGCGGCGCACCCCGCAGAACATCGTGATCGGCGGCGCGGCCGGCGCCATGCCGCCGCTCGTGGGATGGGCGGCGGTGACGGGCGAGATCGGGTGGCCGGCCCTGCTCATGTTCGGCGTGATCTTCCTCTGGACGCCGCCGCACTTCTGGGCGCTCGCGATCGTCAAGTTCGACGACTACGCGGACGCCGGCGTCCCGATGCTGCCGAACGTCGCGGGCATCCGCGCGACGACGGTGCAGAGCGTCGTCTACGCGGTCCTGCTCCTTGCGTTCTCGCTCCTGCCGCTGCCGCTCTGGTGGCTCGGGATCACCGGCGAGGTGCTCGGGCCGCTCTACGGCGTCCTCGCGCTGGTGCTCGGCCTGCGCTTCCTCCAGTACACGGTGCGCCTCCACCGCACCGATGGCGACATCGACATCGCGCGCGAGACGTTCCGGTTCTCCCTGCTCTACCTGGCCGGTACCTTCTTCGCGATGGCGCTCGACCGCGTCCTGCTCGGGTAGGCGCGCGGTGTCGGCCCGCCCTGTCTCGCCGCGCCGGCTGACGACGCTGATCTCGAGCCTGATCTTCCTCGACATGATCACGTGGCTCGCGGCCGTGCCGCTGGTGCCCGTGTGGCAGCAGCAGTTCGGCCTCAGCGACGACCAGTCCGGCGTGGTCCTGGGCGTATACAGCTTCGCCGTGCTTCTCTGCGCCGTGCCGGCGGGGTTCCTGTCGGACCGCATCGGCGCGCGACGCATGACGCTGATCGGCGCGACCGTCTTCATCGCCGCCGCGCCGGCGATCGCGCTCGCGGATACGTTCTGGCTGCTCGTCGCGGTGCGCATCCTCCAGGGCGCCTGCTCGGCGATCACGTGGTCCGCGGGGCTGGCCTGGCTCGGCAGCGCCGTCGGCGATGCGCATCGCCCCCGCTCGCTGTCGATCGCGAACGCCACGGCGACGGTCGGGACGATCGCCGGTCCCCTGCTGGGCGGTCCGATCGTGGCGCGCGCCGGCCTTGGTGTGTCGTTCAGCGTGCTCGGCGCGCTCGTGGCGCTCGTCGTCGCGTGGGCCCTGTTCGAGCCGGGCGGGGATCCCCACGTGGGGCGTCATCACGAGCGGCAGAGCCCGTTCGAGTCGCTGCGTCGCGCCGCACGACCCGGGCGCATCCAGATCGGGTTCGTCGCGATCGCCTTCGTCGCGCTGATGATGGCCGCCCTGCAGCTCCTGGCGCCGCTGCACTTCGACGCGGCCGGGCTCTCGTCGTCCACGATCGGCTGGATCTTCACCGTCGGCAGCGCGTTCTCGGTGCTGTCGATCCTCGTCGTCGCGCGCCTCGGGCGCCGCCTCAACCAGACCCGGACCCTCGTGCTGCTGCCCGGCATCTGCGGATCGCTGGTCGTGCTGATGCTCGTGCCGCTCGGCGTGCCGTGGTACGCCGTCCTGCTGGTGACCGTGATGTGCCTCGCCTCCCCCATCTTCACGATCTCGTACGCCGCGTGCGCGGACGGCGCGCGCGACGAGCGCATCGGCGAGGGCGGCGTCTTCGGGATGCTCAACGCCGTGTGGGCCGTCGGCTCGCTGCTCGCGCCGGTGATCGCCGGGTTCATCTCGCAGCAGGGTCCGTCGTGGGTGATGTACGTGCTCGTCGGGGTACTCAGCGCGGTCACGGTGTTCGCCCTGCGCCGATCGGAGAGCGTCGTCACCGCCGCCGCCCGCGCCCGATACGATCCCGTACAGTGAGCGCGCGCGTTCGAGCAGCTGGCGGTCTGGCGCGGTTCGCCGGCACGCTCGCGCGCGGTACCGGCCGCGGCGGCGGCACGACCATGCCCGGGCACGTCTTCCTGCGTATCGCGCCCAACGGCCTCGCCCGGCTTGCGGCCGACCTCCGGGACGGCGTGATCGCGGTCAGCGCCACCAACGGCAAGACGACGACCTCCGCGATGCTCTCGCACATCCTCGCGCCCGACCACGTGGTGTGCCGCAACGCGGCCGGTGCGAACCTGCTCTCCGGCATCGCCTCGTCGCTCGTCGACCGGCCGCGCGGTGCCGACATCGGCGTGCTCGAGGTGGATGAGGCCGCGCTGTCCGCCGTCGTCGCGCAGACGACGCCGCGTGCGCTCGTGCTCGGCAACCTCTTCCGCGATCAGCTCGACCGCCACGGCGAGCTGGAGCTCGTCGCCGACCGATGGCGTGCGATGGTCGCCGGGTTGCCGTCCGACACGCAGCTGGTGCTCGGTGCCGACGATCCGGTGATCGACGCGCTCGGCGATGGCCGAGCGAACGTGCTGCGGTTCGGGATCGACGACCCCGGCGCGGGACTGGCGCTCCGCGACGAGGCGGCCGATTCGACGTTCTGCGTGCGATGCGGCGCGGCGTACGTCTACGACGTCACCTACCTCGGTCATCTCGGAGCCTTCCGCTGCCCCCAGGGAGACCACGCGCGCGGCACGCTGGACGTCGTGGCGCGGGACGTGCGCCCGCAGGGCCTGCAGGGGACGGTGTTCCGCGTCGACGCGCCGGACGGCTCGTGCGAGGTGACCCTGCCCCTCCCCGGGCTCTACAACGTCGAGAACGCCCTCGGCGCGATCGCCGCAGCGCACGCGATCGGCACGCCGACCGCCACGGCCGCGGCGCGTCTCGCCTCTTTCGTCGCGGCCTTCGGCCGCTTCGAGCGCATTCCGATCGAGGGACGAGAGGCCGTGCTGATCCTCTTCAAGAATCCGGCCGGCGCGAACGAGGCGCTGCGCGCCATCTCGGCGGATGTGGCGGGAGCGGAGGTGGTGCTGGCGCTCAACGACGGCATCGCCGACGGTCGCGATGTCAGCTGGATCTGGGACGTGGACTTCGAGGGCATGCTCGACGGCGCGATCGGCGTGACGTGCGCAGGGACCCGCGCGGCGGATCTGGCGGTCCGCCTCCGCTACGCCGACGTCCCGATCGACCTGATCAATCGCGTGACCGACCCGGAGACCGCCTTCGACGCCGCCGTGCACGCGGTGCCCTCGGGCGGCCGCGTCTACATCCTCGCGACCTACACCGCGATGCTGGACCTCCATCGTGCGCTGGCGGCTCGAGGACTCACCGAGCCGTTCTGGGAGGGGAGCCGCTGATGCTCCGTATCGTCCCGGTCTACCCGGAGCTGCTCTCGATCTACGCGGATCGCGGCAACGTGCGCGTGCTCGCCCAGCGGGCTCGGTGGCGGGGCATCGAGGCGGAGGTCGCGCCGCTCATGCTCGGTGACGACCTCGATCCGCAGGCGGCGGACGTGATCCTGATCGGCGGAGGGCAGGATCGGGATCAGGCGCTCGTCGCCGAGGCGCTGCGCGCGCAGGCGCCTGCCCTGCGCTCGGCGATCGCCGACGGCGTCCCGGTGCTGGCCGTGTGCGGCGGGTTCCAGCTGCTCGGTCATCGCTACGTCGATCAGGCCGGGCATGAGACGCCGGGAACGGCGATCGTGGACCTCGAGACCCGCGCCGGGAAACGCCGCATCATCGGCAACGTGGTCGTGGAGACGCAGTTCCACGGCACGAGGCGTGAGATCGTCGGCTTCGAGAACCACGCAGGGCAGACGGAGCTCGGCGCTGGCGTGGCGCCGCTCGGTCGCGTGAAGGTGGGTGGTGGCAACACCGGCGACGGCATGGAAGAGGGCTGCCGCGTCGATCGCGTGCTCGGCACGTACGTCCATGGCCCGCTGCTGCCGAAGAACCCGTGGCTCGCCGACCGCATCCTCGCGTGGGCCTGCGCGCACCGCGGACTCGACGTCGCGATGACGACGCTCGACGATCGTCTCGAGGCCGCCGCAGCCGAGGTCGCCACGACGATCGCGCGCCGTCAGGCGAACGAGCGCTAGGAGACCCACATGCGGCCGAGGCTCACGAAGGCCGCGCCAGGCCGATAGCCGCGCAGGTAGTCGTGGATGGGCGGGCGCAGCTCGAGCTCGTGCACGCGCTTCTGATCGACGAAGGCGTGCCCCATCACGGCGGCGTCCTCGCTGACGAGCTGCTCCACCCCGCAGGCGTCGGCCTCCACGGCGAAGATCATGTGGAGGATGTGCCGCCCGTCTTCGAGGTCGTCGGGCGGGATCGTCTCGGCCATCGCGATCGGTCCGTGGACGCCGGCCGGCGACATCCCGCACTCCTCGGCGAACTCGCGGCGCACGGCGTCCTCGAGCTGCTCCCCCGCCTCCACGCCGCCGCCGGGAAGGAGCCAGTAGGATCGTCCGGCCTTCTCATGGCGTACGAGCAGCACGCGGCCGCCGTTCACGAGCAGTCCGGCCACGCGAATCCGCGGGCCGCCGGTCATGATCCCCTCCCGGTGGAACCGAATCCGCCCGCGCCGCGGTCGGAATCGGGCAGGGCATCGGTCTCGGCGAAGGCGACATCCGGCAGGTCGACGAGCACCAGCTGGGCGATGCGGTCGCCCGTGCGGACGCTCCGCATCTCGGACGGATCGTGGTTCACGAGGATGACCTTGACCTCGCCGCGATAGCCCGCATCGATCAGGCCGGGCCCGTTCAGCACCCCGAGGCCCTCGCGCAGCGCGAGGCCCGAGCGCGGGACCACCAGCGCGGCCATGCCGGCTGGGAGGGCCATGGCGAAGCCGCACCCGACGGCGGCACGATCGCCGGGTCCGAGATCGACATCCTCCACCGCATGGAGGTCGAACCCCGCGTCGCCGGCGTGAGCGCGTTGGGGCACCTGCGCGTCGGGGTGCAGGCGCTGGAACGCGATGCGCGTCATCCGCTGCCGTCCCCCACGACGGCGAAGCGCTGGTAGCGCTCGCGCTCCGCCTGCGGCAGGCGCGCCCGGATGCGCACGCCCTCGGCGGTGTCCTCGCGCTGCGTGATCGGCGCGCCGAGCGCGTAGAGCGACGACAGCACGCCTCCCTCCGTATGCGGCACGAGGAGTTCGACGGGCTCGAAGCGACCGGCGAAATGCTCGGCGATCGCGATCTCCAGCTCCTCGAGTCCGGTTCCGCTGTGCGCGGAGACCTGGATCGCGTCGGGCAGGCGGTTCGCGAGGCGCACGCGATCGTCGGCGTCCACGAGGTCGATCTTGTTGAGGACGACGATGCGCGGAAGCTCGTTCGCGCCGATCTGGTCCAGCACGTCGTCGACGGCGCGCATCTGGACGTCGCGCTCCTCCTCAGGCAGGGAGGCATCGACGACGTGGAGGATCAGGTCGCCGGCGAGGGTCTCCTCGAGCGTCGAGGCGAAGGCCTCGACGAGTCCGTGCGGGAGCTTGCGGATGAAGCCCACCGTGTCGGTCAGCGTGTACTCGCGTCCGACGTGGGTGTAGCGCCGGGTCGTGGGATCGAGCGTCTCGAACAGGCGGTTCCGGCTCGACACCTCGGCGCCCGTGAGCGCGTTGAGCAGGCTGGACTTGCCGACGTTCGTATACCCGGCGAGTGCGACGGTCGGCACGACGCCCTCCATGCGCCGCTTGCGCTGGAGGCGCCGCCGCTTGCCCGTCTCCTTGAGCTTGCGCCGCAGCGCCGTGATGCGGTCGCGAGCAAGGCGCCGGTCGGTCTCCAGCTGCGATTCGCCCGGGCCGCGCGTGCCGACGCCGCCGCCGAGCCGCTCGAGGTGCTGCCACATGCCGCGCATGCGCGGCAGCTGGTACTCGAGCTGCGCGAGCTCGACCTGGAGCTTGCCCTCGGCGGAGTGCGCGTGCGCCGCGAAGATGTCGAGGATCAGCGCGGTGCGGTCGATCACCCGGATCTTGAAGCGGTTCTCGAGGTAGCGCTGCTGGGACGGCGTGAGCTCGTCATCGACCACCAGTACCTCCGCCTCGGTGGCGGAGAGCGCCTCCTCCAGCTCGTCGACCTTGCCCGAGCCCAGGTACGTCTTGAGCTCCGGTTGGTCGCGCCGCTGGATCAGCTCGCCGACCGGCTCGCACTGGGCCGTGTGCAGGAGCTCGGTGAGTTCCGCGATGTCAGCCTCGATACGCTGGTTCGGTCGTGCGACGGCCGCGACGAAGGCGCGTTCGGGCGCGTCGTCGCGGATCTGATGGAAGCCGTCGCCCACGTGGTCGGAGTCTACTCCGCGGCGGCAGCGCCGAGCACCGCGCCGATGCGGTCGATCGCCTCGCGCAGGCGCTCCTCCGGAACGGTGAGGGCGATGCGCACGTACCCCTCTCCCGCCGCGCCGTACGCCGTGCCGGGCGTGACGACCACGTCGGCTCCCTCCAGGAGCCGCGTGGCGAAGGCCTCGGACGTCTCCGCGGTCGGCACCGGAACCCAGAGGTACATGCCGCCGCGCGGCGGATCGACGGGCATGCCGATCTCCGCGAGCAGCGCGCACGCGAGGTCGCGCCGTGCACGGTAGAGCGCGACGGGAGCGCGGTCGAGGCTCTCCTCGCCGAGCATCCAGGCCGCCGTTCGCTGCAGCGCCGGGAACATGCCCGAGTCGATCTGGGTCTTGAGGCGGCGCAGCACGCCGATCACCTCGGCGTCGCCGACGGCGAAGGCGATGCGCCAGCCGGGGATCGAGAAGGTCTTGGAGAGCGAGAGGATCTCGACGCCGCGCGCGCGGAAGGCCGGCTCGGCGAGCGCGCTGGGGGCGACGGCGTCGTCGTACGCGATCTCGGCGTACGCGTGGTCGTGGCAGAGCACGAGGTCGTGGTGGTCGCCGAAGGCCGCGAGATCGGCGAACAGTCCCGGCGCGGCGACGGCGCCGGTGGGGTTGTTCGGATAGCCGCATACGAGGAGGCGCGCCTTCACCGCGACGTCGGCCGGCACGCCCCCGAGATCGGGCTGGAAGCCGTTCGCGGCCAGCAGGGGCAATCCGTAGGACGAGGCTCCCGCGATCAGCGGCCCGCCGGCGTACACGGGGTAGCCGGGATCCGCGACGAGGGCGGTCGATCCCGGGTCGAGGACGGCCAGCGCCAGGTGCGCGAGCCCCTCCTTCGCGCCCAGGAGCGGCAGCACCTCGGTGTCCGGGTCGACGGCGACGCCGAAGCGACGCGCATAGTGCTCCGCGACGGCGGCGCGCAGCTCGGGCTGCCCGACATTGGTGGGGTAGCGCGCGGCGTCGTCGCGCTGCACCTCCTCGGCCAACCGTGCGCGGATGCGCGGGTCGGGCGGCACGTCGGGGTCCCCGACGCCGAGCGAGATCACGTCGGCGCCCGCCGCCCTGCGCTCCGCGATCACGCGGTTCAGGCGCGCGACGACGTACTCCGGGATCATGTCCATGCGGTCGGAGAAGCGCATGTCGCTCAGCCAAGCAGCGCGACGGGGATCCGGACCTGCTCGACGCGTCGCGCCGGGCCGTGCATGGTGACCGCACCGTCGTCCCCGACGTCGATCGTCAGCTCCCCGCCGGGCAGCTCGACGGTGACGGGCGAGACGGCCGATCCCGCCTGCACGGCGGCGACGGCGGCCGCGCATGCGCCGGTGCCGCACGCCTGCGTCTCGCCCACCCCGCGCTCCCACACGCGCATGCGCACGCGGTGCGGGTCGATGGCCTGGACGATCTCGACGTTGGCGCGCTCGGGGAACCACGGATGGCGTTCGAGCACCGGACCCTCGATCGCCAGCGGGAAGGCGTCGACATCGTCGACGGGGATCACGACATGGGGATTGCCGACGCTCACGAAGGTGTGCGGATACGGGAACCCGTTCGCGTCGGGTGCGTACTGCGGTCCGTCCAGACGCGCGGGCGCCAACCGGGCCGAGATGCGCTCGCCGTCCACCACGCAGTCGAGGATGCCGGCGGCCGTGGCGATCCGCACGTCGCGCTTTCCCGTCTGCTCGGCGAGCCAGCGGGCGACCATGCGCGTGCCGTTCCCGCACGCCTCGCTCTCGCTGCCGTCGGGGTTCCAGATGCGCATCGACACGTCGGCCCTGTCGTCACGCCGCACCTCCAGGATCCCGTCCCCGCCGAGCGCGGCGTGGATGGCCTGCGCGCCATGGGCGTCGATCGCGCGCGGGAGCAGCCCGCCGTCGACGAGGAGGTACGTGTTCCCCGCGCCCTCCCAGCGCTCGGCGGCGATCGTCACGACGCGTCCAGCTCGTTCGCCAGCACGCGCTCGCACTCCTCGAGCCGCGCGATCTCGACCCACTCGCCGGGTTGGTGGGCCTGCCCGGACTCGCCGGGGCCGTAGTTGAACGCCGGCACGCCCCACGCGTGGAGCGTCGCGACGTCGGTCCAGGCCTGCTTGGGCAGCACGGGCAGCCCCGTGCGCGCCAGGAAGTCCGCCACCGGCGGCGCAGCGAGGCTCGGCGCCGCTGGGGGCGCGACGTCGCTCCACGTCACCTCGGCGGACGGACCGGCCAGCTCCTCGACCTCCGCCTTGGCGGCGTCGAGCGAGTTGCCGGGCGCGACGCGGGCGTTGACCCACAGCTCCACGCGGTCGGGCACGACGTTGTGGGCGACGCCCCCCGTGATCATCGTGACCGTCACCACGTCGTGGTAGGTGAGGCCGTCCACCTCGGTCGGGCGCGGAGCGCGACGCGCGAAGCGCCCGAGCGCGTCGGCGAGCGCCTCCGAGATCGCGTTCTCACCCTCCCACGGGCGCGCGGCGTGCGCGGCGCGCCCGGTGAAGGCGACCGAGGCGTTGAGGGAGCCCACGGCGCCCGCGTGCACGGTGCCGCCGGTGGGCTCGAGGACGATGGCCAGGTCGGGCTTGGGCTGCAGGAGCGCCGACTCGGCGAGCACGCGGTGGATGCCGTTGTCCTCGTGCGGACCCTCCTCTCGGTCGTAGAACACGCAGACGGTCGTGCGCGAGGCGTCGGTGAGGCGCTGCAGGAGCGCGAGCATGACCGCGACGCCGCCCTTCATGTCGGCGGCGCCGCGGCCGACGATGCGCTCGTCCGTGTGCTCGACCGCGCCGTCCGGCCAGTTGGGGACCGTGTCGAGGTGCCCGACCAGCGCGATCGGGGTGCCGACGCCGCCGGCGCGGGCCACGATCGCGTTGCCGATGCGCTCGTGCTCGAGGCCGAGCTCGCGGACGCGCTGCTCCACGAGATCGGCGAGATGGCGCTCGTCGCCGTACTCGGAGCGCGTGGCGACGAGGTCGAAGCAGATGTCGTCGACGGCGCCGCTGAGGAACGGCCTAGACATCGACTTCCAGGTCGCGCAGCGCCGCGTTGAGCGACGTCTTGCGATCCGTCGATTCCGTGCGCTCGCCGATGATCAGCGCGCAGGGCACGTCGAACGAGCCGGCGGGAAACTGCCGCGGACGCGTGCCGGGGATCACGACCTTGCGCGGCGGCACGTGCCCGACGTGCTCGACGGGTTCCGCGCCGCTGACGTCGATGATGCGGGTGCTGGCAGTGAGGATGACGCCGGCACCCAGGACGGCTTCGGCGCCGACATGCACGCCCTCGACCACGATCGCGCGCGAGCCGATGAAGGCGCCGTCCTCGATGATCACCGGGCGCGCGCCGGGCGGTTCGAGCACGCCGCCGATGCCCACACCGCCGGCCAGGTGGACGTCGCGGCCGATCCAGGCGCCCGAACCCACGGTGGCCCACGTGTCGACCATCGTGCCGGAGCCGACGTGCGAGCCGATGTTCACGTACGACGGCATCAGGACCGCGCCGGGCTCGACGAACGCGCCGTAGCGGACCGTCGCCGGCGGCACGATGCGCACGCCCTCGACAGCCGTCTTGATCGGCACCTTGTCGTGGTAGGTGAAGGGGCCGTGCTCGATGACCTCCATCTGCTGCAGGCGGAAGAACAGGAGGATCGCCTGCTGGATCCAGCCGTTCACCGACCACGTGCCGTCGGCGGCCTGCTCGGCGAGGCTCAGCTCGCCGCGGTCGAGACGCGCGATCGTCTCCTCGACGGCGCGGCGCGCCTCGTCGGCGGGGGTATCGCCGCTGAAGGCGGCCTCGACGACGCTCTGGAGTTCGCTGGACATGCGCGAATGCTATCGGGGCTGGGTCCGCAGCCGCTCCGCGATCTCGCCCGCCACGGCCTCGGCCGGGTGATTCGCGTCCACGAGCTCCGCGTGGTCGAGGCGGCTCAGCCAGGTGTCCTGACTCTTGGAGTACTGGCGCGTGCGCGCGGCCAGGCGCCGCTCGCACTCGGCGCGGTCGATCGCGCCCTCGAGCAGCTCGCGCAAGTCGTCGACGCCGTGGGCGCGCGCGGCCGTGTGCGAGAGCGGCACGCCGCGCTCCAGCAGGGCCGCGATCTCATCGATGCCGCCGTCGTCCAAAAGGCGCGGCGTGCGCTCGTCGATGCGTCGCCGCAGCGCCTGCCGTTCCACCTGCAGGCCGAACAGGCGCGTCGGATGCCGCATCGCGGGTGTCCAGAGGGCATCCTCGGCGTCGGGGGCGAGCGACGCGCCGGCGGCGTGGAGTTCCAGCGCCCGGACGATGCGGCGCGCGTCGGCGGGATCGATTCGCGCTGCCGCATCCGCATCGACCTCGGCGAGGCGGGCGTGCGCCGCCGCCGACCCGAGCGTCTCGACCTCATCGCGGATGTGCACGCGCACGTCCTCGTCGACCTGCGCGGGGAACTCCATGTCCGCGAGCGCCGCCCGCAGGTAGAGCCCGGATCCCCCCGCGACGATCGGGACGGCCCCGCGCTCGAGGATGCCGTCGATCGCGGCGTGGGCGTCGGCGGCGTACTGGACCACGTCGTACGCCCGATCCGGCGCCACCGTGCCGACGAGATGATGCGGCACGCCGCGTTGCTCCGCCGCGGTGGGTTGGTTCGTGATCCGCTCGAGCCCGCGGTAGACCTGCATGGAGTCGGCCGACACGACCTCGCCGCCGAGCAGGCCTGCGAGCGCCACGGCGATGGCGGACTTGCCCGAGGCGGTCGGGCCGAACAGGGCGACGACCGGCGGGGCCATCGTCACGCGGGGACGGCGCTGGTGACGCGGCCGCGCAGCGTCTGCGACGTCGTCTCCTCGATCCGCACCCGCACGGCCGTGCCCGCCGGCGCGCCGGGGGTGAACAGCGCGGTCTTGTTGCCCCGCGTCTTGCCTCGGAAGACCGCGGGATCGGTGCGGCTCGGTCCCTCCGACAGCACCTCCTGCACGGTGCCGACGAGCGCATCGTTGCGCTGCGCGGCGTGCCGCTGCACGAGCTCCACGAGGCGCTCGAGGCGCTCGTGCTTCACGTCGTCGGCGATCTGATCGGGAAAGGCCGCGGCCTCGGTGCCCGCACGCGGGGAGTAGATGAAGGTGAAGGCGTGGTCGAAGCCGACCGCGTCGTAGACGCGCAGGGTCTCCAGGAAGTCCTCCTCGGTCTCGCCGGGAAAGCCCACGATCACGTCGGTGGTGAGCGCGATGTCGGGCATCGCGCTGCGCAGCCGCCCCACGAGGTCGAGGAAGCGCTCGCCGTCGTAGGTGCGGCGCATGCGCTTCAGCACGCGCGAGGAGCCCGACTGCAGCGGCAGGTGGAGCTGGTTGCAGACCGCCGGCGATTCGGCCATCGCCGCGATCACGTCGCCGCGCATGTCCTTCGGATGCGGGCTCATGAAGCGGATGCGCTCGATGCCGTCGATGGCGTCGACGGCGCGCAGCATCTCGGCGAAGGTGCAGCGCTCGTCGGGCGGCAGGTCGCGCCCGTACGAGTTGACGTTCTGGCCCAGGAGCACGACCTCGGCGACGCCGTCGGCGGCGAGCGCCTGGGCCTCCGCCAGCACCGCGCGCGGGTGCCGGGAACGCTCGCGGCCGCGCACGCTCGGCACGATGCAGTAGCTGCAGACGCTGTTGCAGCCCATCGAGAGCTGGAGCCAGGCCTGGAAGTGGCGCTCACGGCGCTTCGGCAGGTCGGCCGCGAAGTCGTCGAACGATCCGAACGCGCCGCGTTCGCCGTCCGCGTCGGCGCCGAGCACCTGCTTCAGCGCGCCGATGCGCCCCGGGCCGACGGCGGCGTCGACCCACGGGAAGTCGCGGAAGATCGCCTCGCGCGTCGACTCCGCCCAGCAGCCGGCGACGACGATCTGCAGGTCCGGGTCGACGTCCTTGCGGTGCTTGGCGTTGTTGAGGTGCTGCACGAGGCGGTCGTCGGCCTTCTCGCGGATCGTGCAGGTGTTGAAGACCAGCACGTCGGCCTCGTCGCCGGACACGGCCTCCCCCATCCCGGCGGCCTCGAGCATGCCCTTGATGCGCTCGGAGTCGTGCACGTTCATCTGGCAGCCGAACGTGGTGACGTGGAACCGGCGCATCGCGTCTAGTGGGCCAGCTCGCTCGTGCGCGACTCGCGGATCACGGTCACCTTGATCTGGCCCGGGTACTCGAGCGAGTCCTCGATCTCCGCGGCGATCTCGCGCGCGAGCAGCGCGGCCATGTCGTCCGAGACCTCGCTGGGCTTGACCATCACCCGCACATCGCGGCCGGCCTGCATGGCGAAGCAGCGCTCCACGCCGCGCTTGCGCATCGCGATCTCCTCGAGCGCCTCCAGGCGCTTGACGTACTGCTCGAGGCTCTCGCCGCGCGCGCCGGGGCGCGCCGCCGAGATCGCGTCGGCGGCGATCACGAGCACCGCCTCGACCGTGTCGGGCTCCACGTCGTGGTGGTGCGCCTCCACGGCGTGCGCGACCGCCTCGTGCTCGCCGAATTTGCGGCAGAACTGCCCGGAGATGAGCGCGTGCGGGCCCTCGACCTCGTGCGTGACGGCCTTGCCGATGTCGTGGAGCAGGGCCGCACGGCGCGCGACGCGCTCGTCGGCGCCGAGCTCGATCGCCATGATCGCCGCGAGGTGCGCGCACTCGAGCGAGTGCTTGAGCACGTTCTGGCCGTACGACGTGCGGTAATTGAGGCGCCCGAGGATCAGCAGCAGCTCCGGGTCGAGACCGGGGACGTTGGCCTCGAAAGAGGCCTGCTCCCCCGCCTCGCGGATGCGCTCCTCGATCTCCTCCTTGGCCTGGTAGTACGTCTCCTCGATCCGGGCCGGGTGGATGCGACCGTCGGCGACCAGCTTCTCGAGCGTGATGCGCGCGATCTCGCGCCGCACGCCGTCGAAGGCGCTGAGCACGACGGCCCCGGGCGTGTCGTCGATGATGATGTCGACGCCGGTGATCGTCTCGAGCGCGCGGATGTTCCGGCCCTCACGGCCGATGATCCGTCCCTTGAGGTCGTCGGACGGCAGCTCGACGGTCGACACCGTCGTGGCGGCGGCATAGCCGGAGGCGGTGCGCTGGATGGCCGTGCCGATGATCGAGCGCGCGCGCCGCTCGCCGTCTTGGCGCGCCTCCTCCTCGATGCGGCGGGCCAGCTGCGCCGCGTCGTGGCGCGTCGTCTCCTCGACGCGGGCGAGGATCTGCGCCCGCGCCTCGTCGCGGGTCATGCCGCCGATGCGCTCGATCTCACGATCGGCCCGCTCTCGCGCCTCGCGAAGCACTGCCTCGGCATCGCCGAGGGCCCGCTCGCGCTCGGTGGCCGACGCCTCCCGCTCGGCGATCGCGGACTCGCCGCGCGCCGCGGCCTCCTCGCGCGTGAGGACCCGTTCCTCGAGGCGCGACAGCTCGACGCGGCGCTCCTCGAGCTCGCGCTCGAGCTCCGTGCGCAGCTCGAGCAGCTGCGCCTTGGCGTCGATCTCGGCGGAGCGGCGAACGGTCTCGGCCTCCCGCTCGGCGGCCGCGATGGCGCGCTCGGCCTCGCCACGGCGCGTCTCGGCCTCCACACGGCGCGCCTCGAGCCCGCGAATGGCCTCCTCGTCGTGCCGCTGCAGGGTCTGCTGCATGCGCGAGCGCACGATCAACCCGGTCACGGCACCACCTACGACCAGCGCGGCGAGGGCCGCGATCACGGTCACCAGCACCTGATTCTCCTGACGTTCGAACGAGCCGCGCCCGAGGGCGAGGCGGAGTTAGCTGCCCACAGGGTAGCGCGGTCGCAGTGCCGCACCGACGGTCGGTCAGAGGAGGTCGGGCGTGCCGAGCAGCCGCTCGGCGACCGCCTCGTCGAAGCCGCGCGCGGCGAGGCGCTGCCAGCCTGCGGCGCCGGAGCGAGCGCCGAGCGCCACGCGGGCGGCCGCGTCCAGCGCGTCGTCGTCGAGCTCGTCCAGGGTGCATCGGATCAGGGTCTCCGCCACGCCAGCGGCCCGGAGGTCGTGTTCGATGCGTGCCGGTCCCCAGCCCGCGCGCAGGCGATGCGCCGTCAGCTCGGAGGCGTGGCGTTCGTCGTCGACGATCCCCAGGTCGGCGAGGCGCTCCACCGCCGTCTGGGCCGCGTCATCCCCGGCGCGTCGAGCCAGGCGCCGTTCGAGCTCGCCGCGGGCGTGCGAGCGCTGCCCGACCAGCGCGGCGCCGCGGAGCAGCGCCTGCTCGCTCCGCGCCGCCTCCTCCGCGGCCGCGACCTCGCCCGGGGCGAGCGTGCGGTCGACGTGCAGTCCGAGCCGCGCGGCGGTCACGGGATCGAGCGTGATCCACGCCTTGCCGTCGAGCTCGACGGTAAGGCGCTGGTCGTCACGGCTGCGGACCGCGGTGATGATCCGCGCGGCCACGAGCGCTACTCGGCGGCGACGGCGTCCTCTGCGGCGGCGAGGGCCGCCGCCTCCTCGGCCTCGTCGCTGGCCGGGGCGGCCATCGGCGTGACCTCGGCGGGCGCAGCGCTGCCGCCGGAGATGGCGATGCCCTGCGTCTCCTCGATGCGGCGCGTGATGCGCTCCAGCACGTCGGGATGCTCGTCGAGGAACGCGCGCACGTTGGCACGGCCCTGGCCGAGGCGCTCCTTCTCGAAGGAGAAGTACGAGCCCGACTTCTCGATGATGCCGTCCTCGAGCGCGACGTCGAGCACCGAGCCGCTCCAGGAGATGCCGGTGCCGTAGATGATGTCGAACTCGCTCTGGCGGAACGGCGGCGCGACCTTGTTCTTGACGACCTTCACGCGCACGCGGTTCCCGACGGCGTCGGTCCCCTCCTTGAGGGTCTCGATGCGGCGGATGTCGAGGCGCACGGAGGAGTAGAACTTCAGCGCGCGACCGCCTGTCGTCGTCTCCGGCGAGCCGAACATGACGCCGATCTTCTCGCGCAGCTGGTTGGTGAAGATCGCGACGGTGCCGGTGCGGTTGAGGACGCCGGTCAGCTTGCGCAGCGCCTGGCTCATCAGGCGGGCCTGCAGGCCGACGAAGGAGTCGCCCATCTCGCCCTCGATCTCGGCCCTCGGCACGAGCGCGGCGACGGAGTCGATCGCGACGACGTCGAGGCCGCCGGAGCGGATCAGCATCTCCGCGATCTCGAGCGCCTGCTCGCCGTTGTCGGGCTGGGAGACGAGCAGGTTGTCGACGTCGACGCCGATGTTGCGGGCGTACGTGGGATCCATCGCGTGCTCGGCGTCGATGAAGGCGCAGACGCCGCCTTTGCGCTGGGCCTCGGCGATCACGTGGTAGACCAGGGTCGTCTTGCCCGACGACTCGGGACCGAAGATCTCGACGACGCGGCCGCGCGGCAGCCCGCCGACGCCGAGCGCGAGGTCGAGGCCGAGGCAGCCGGTGGAGATCGCGGCGACGGGTGCGCGGGTCTCGTCGCCGAGCCGCATGACGGCGCCCTTGCCGTACTGCTTCTCGATCTGCGCCAGGGCCGCGTCGACGGCCTTCTCTCGCTCGCTCATGGTGACCTCCTGCCGGCGGCGCCGGGATGGGATGCATGCGTCAATTCGGTGCCCGAAGTATGGACGGCGAACCGGACGCGCGGGTGTGTCGGTTGCGCGGAGGTCGCGCGCGGGGACGGTCCGCTTACGCGGCGTCCGCGACGTGCGCGAGGAGGAGCCGGATCAGGTGCAGCGCGGCGGTCGCGGAGTTCGTGCGCACGGCTTCGCGATCGCCCGGGAAGCGGCGCTCGAGGGTCTCCAGCGTCCCGTCCGGTCCGACGACGGCGATGTGCACGAGACCCACGGGCTTGTCCGTGCTGCCCCCGTCGGGCCCCGCGATGCCGGTGATCCCGACGCCGACGTCGCCGCCGATCGCCGTGCGGGCACCTTCGGCGAGCGCCAGCGCCACCTCGGGGGAGACGGCGCCGTGCGCCTCGATCAGCTCCGCCGGGACGCCGACCTGGGCGCTCTTGACGTCGTTCGCATACGCCACGAACCCGCCGCGCAGCGTCGCCGAGGCGCCCGGGACCTCCGCGAGTCGCGCGGCGACCATGCCCGCGGTGCAGCTCTCGGCGGTCGCGATCGTGAGGCCGCGCTCGATCAGCGTCTCCACCACGCGCTGCTCGACGCTGAGGTCGTCCTGCGCGTACACGGCCGGGCCGAATTCCGCGGCGAGGCCGTCGGCGAGCCGGTTGCCCGCGTCACGATGCTCCGGGGCGAAGCGGATCACCACCTCGACCTCGAGGCGCGTCGCGCAGATCGACGTCTCCGTCCCGTGCGCGTCGCCGCCGAGCTGGTCGAACGCGCGCGCGACGGTCGATTCCGGGGTGCTCCAGATGCGCAGGATGCGGCGCTCGAGGCGCGCGCCGAGGAGCTCTGCGAGCGCGGGATGCGCGAGCGCGCGGGCCCAGACCTCGGCGAGCTCGGTCGGCGGTCCGGGGAGCACGACGACGGTGGTCGCGCCGGGGACGATCACGCCGGGCGCCGTGCCCGACGGCGGCAGCACGTGGGCGCCTTCGGGCACCATCGACTGCTTGCGCGCTCCGGGCAGGAGACGCTCGACGGGGACGCCGCGCTGGGCGGCGTAGCCGGTCACGATCTCGGTGATCTCCGCGAGCACCGGCTCGTCCAGCACGAGTTCGCGCCCGGTCGCCTCGGCGACGACGGCGACCGTGCGATCGTCGTGCGTGGGCCCGAGCCCGCCCGAGGTGCAGATCAGGTCGTAGCCGTCCGCGAGCAGCCCGTCGAGCGCGGC
>JBPCSR010000173.1:0-6600 GCA_051006935.1 Gaiellales bacterium | reverse complement strand
GCAGGGCGCTGCGGCCAGGGGACTTCTATGTGATTGCTGCCGCGCAGTTCCATGCCGACACGCCCGTAGCTGAAGGCGTTGAGAACGATCAGCACGCTCGGAACACGCGTCTCGCCGCCGGGTCCACCGCCGGTCGTGTTGTAGATGAGATCGAACGAGCGCAGCGCCGTGATCGTCGTAAGCGTCACGACGACGGCGATCTCGTTGCGCAGTTGCGGGATCGTGACGACGCGCATCTCCTGCCACACGCTGGCGCCATCGACGCGCGCCGCGTCGTAGAGCGACTGCGGGATCCGCTGCATACCGGCGAGGAACAGCACGAAGGCGAGGCCGAAGGTGATCCACGACCCGACGAAGCCGAGCGCGGGCAGCGCCGTGCTGAAGTCGCCGAGCCACTGGTGATCGAGCCCGAACGGCCTGAGCACCGCGTTGAGCGGCCCTTGCGGCGCGTAGATCCAGACGAAGGCCTGCGCGACCACGACGACGGCGACGGTCTGCGGCAGGAAGATCATCGTGCGGAACGCCGTCAGCCCCCGTGGCCGCGCGCGCTGGAGAACGAGGATCAGGAGCAGCGCGATCAGCACCGCGATGCCCGAGTAGTAGAGGATCAGCTGGATCGAGTGGACGAACGAGCCGCGGATCTCCTCATCGCCGAACAGCTCGCGGTAGTTCGCGAGACCGACCCAGTGCCCGAGCGTGATGCCGTCCCACTCGTAGAACGAGAGCCACACCGTGTGGAGGAGCGGCAGGAACGTGAAGACGATGTAGAAGAGCAGCGCCGGCAGGAGGAACAGGAACGCCACGAAGCGCGGCTCCCCCGGCGCGCGGGAACGCGAGCGGCGGCCGCCCCGGGATCGGATCCCGGGGCGGCGCCTCGTCTCGCTTGCGGCGTTGGACGCCACGCCCTACTTGAGGGTGTCGTGGAACTTCTGCCAGTCGGCCTGGACCGCCTTGGCGACGTCCTCCGGCGTGGCCTCGCCCGCGGCGAGCTTCTGGAACTCCGCGCCGAGCGTGTCGTACATCGACGGCGACGACCAGTCGAGGAACAGCGTGAGGCCGCCGTCCTTGACGAGCTGCTGCCAGCCGGTCGCGACCTGGCCGAGGTACTCGTCGCCCTGCGGCTGCGGTGCCGACTGCACGGCCGGGATCTGCACCTGGTCGTACATCAGCTGGGCGGCGCCGTCACCGTTGATCAGGAAGTTGATGAACGCGGCGGCCACGTCGGGGTACTTCGACTTCGACGAGATGTGCCACGGCAGCGACGTCGAGCCGATCGCGATGTGCTTGCCGCTCACGCCCGGCGGGCCGTTCATGAACCCGGCGTCGGCGCCGAGGCCGTCCTTGATCACGCCGGCCTGCCAGTTGCCGCCCATGTAGAAGGCGCCGGTGCCCTTGGCGAAGGCGGCGGCCGCGTCGTTCTCGCCGACCGCGTTGAAGTCCGTGCCGAAGTAGTTCGCGTCGACCCACTCCTTCAGGACCTGCATCGCCTTGATGTTCTCCGGGTTGTCGAACGTCGCGCCGTCCTTCTGGAAGACCCAGTCGCGAATCGCCTGCGGATCGGTGCTGTACGCGCCCTGGAGCATGCCCCAGGCGTGGACGATCTCGTAGCCGTCCTTGTTGCCGATGTTGATCACCGGCTGGTCAGCCGGCATCTTGTCGCGCAGCGTCTTCACCGCGGCGGCGAAGTCATCGAACGTCTTGATCGCCGTCGGGTCGATGCCCGCGCTCGCGAGGACCTTCTTGTTGTAGAAGATGCCCGTCGACTGGCCGAACTGGCCGACGCCGTAGGTCGTGCCCTCGCCGAACTTCGAGCCGTCATCGGCCCATTGGAACTGCTGGAACGTGTCCGGCGTGTACCAATCCTGCCAGCCGAGCTGCGTGAGCTCGTCGGTGAGCGGCAGGATCAGCTTCGACTTCACAAGCGCGCCGTCGATCTGCCAGCCCTGGTTGCCCTCGGCGACATCGGGCGCGTTGTTGCTCGCGAGCTGGAGCTTGATCACCTTGATGTAGTCGGAGAAGCCCTTGAAGTCGACCTGGACCTTCACGTTCGGATACATCGCCGTGAACTGCTTGGCGAGCTCCTCGATCACCGGCTTCGGGCCCGGATCCTGGTTGTCGGCCGAGACGACTTTGAGCGTGATGTCGCCGTACTTGGCGAACGGGTTGGCACCCGTGGCCTCGCTCGTCGCACCCGCCGTGTCCGCCGTGCTGGACGACGCGTTCGTGTCCTGCCCGGGCGTGCCGCCGCAGGCCGCCGCGACGACTGCGGCCAGCACGGCCAGCGCCATCGCGAGAATCCACTTCCTCATTGCCTCTCCCTCCCTCAGGGATACCTTGGTGCGGGGCAGTATAGGGCGATGGCCTGCGCCATTGCGGACGCCGGCGCCGGAACCCGTTGATAGCCTGCCGGCCATGCGCTCGTCGGGACTGTGGCAGGACGTGCTCGAGATGCCGGAGGCGCTCCAGCGCACCCTCGACGCATCGGCCGGCGTCGCCGACGCCGTCGCCGTCCTGCGGGATCCCTCCGTGCGGCGCGTGATCGCCACGGGCAACGGCGCCGCGTACTACGTCGCCTTCGCGATCGCGCTCGCGGCGCTGGAATCGCCCGGCGGACCCGAGCTCGTGGCCCTGCCGGCCGGCGTCGTCGCCGATCCGCGCTTCGCCTGGCGCGACGGCGACCGCCTGCTGGCGATCTCGTCCTCCGGGGAGTTCAAGGACGTCGTGCGCGCGATCGAGCAGGGGGCGCCGAGACCCGTCGTGGCGATCACCGCCAACGCCGACTCCACGCTCGGACGCCTCGCCGACGCCGTGGCGCTGCAGACGGTGCTGCACCAGCGCGCGATCACCCACACGCAGGCGCTCGCGGGGGCCCTCGCGATCGGCGTGCGGATCTGGGGCGGCGTCACGGACGACGCGACGCTCGGCGCGGTCTGCGACGACGGCCCCGCGCAGGTGGAGGCCGCGATCGCCGGCGCCGCCGACTGGGCCGAGCAGGCCTTCGGTGCGCCGTCGCTCCCCGTCGCAGCCGCGTCCTTCGGCGGCGGGCCCGCGTGGGCCGCCGCGCTCGAGACCGCGCTGCTCCTGAAGGAGATCTCGCGCATACCGGCCGAGGGCGCCGAGACGCGCGAGGGCGCGACCAGCGTGATGTACGGCCTCAACCCGCAGCACCTCGTGCTCGCGCTCGACACCACCGGCGACCCCGGCTTCGCCGAGGCGGTCGAGGTGTGCCGCGCGACCGGCGCGTCGGTCGCCGTCGTCCCCGGCGGCACGCTCGTCGACCGCCGCTATGCCTTCGCCACCCTGCTGCCGGCGACCTGCGCGGCGAGCGGCGTGCTCGCGGACCGCGGCGGGCACGACATCGACGATCCCACCTGGACCGCGGCGTACTACGCCACGGCGCGCGCAAGCGGGAAGGCCACGCCGTGATCGGCGTCGGCATCATCGGCCTCGGCAACGTCTGGGAGGGACCGTACCGCACGGAGCTCGCGCCGCTGATCCGCGACGGCGCCGTGCGCGTCGCCGCCGTCTGCGACCCCGACCCGGCCAAGCGGGCCTTCGCCTGCGCGCAGTACCCGGGTGCCGCCGACCTCGATACGGCGGAGGCCGTGATCGACCACCCCGACGTCGAGCTGGTGCTGATCCTCACCTCGATGCCGGCGCACGGGCCGCTCGCCGAGGCCGCCCTCGCCGCGGGCCGCCACGTGCTCGTCGAGAAGCCGATGGCGACCGACCTCGCGACCGCGGCACGACTGGTGGAGCAGGCGCGGACCTCGCCCGGCCACCTCGTCCCCGCTCCGCACGTGATCCTCTCGCCGACGTTCCGCGCAATCCACGCGGATCTGCGCGACGGCCGCATCGGCCGCCCGACGCTGGCCCGGGCGCGCTACGGCTGGGCCGGGCCGAACTGGGGCCAGTGGTTCTACCGCGCCGGCGGGGGCTCGCTGTTCGACCTCGGCGTCTACAACGTCGTCTCGCTCTGCGCCCTGCTCGGCTCCGCGCGGCGCGTGACGGGCATGGTCGGCACGGCCATCCCGGAGCGCGTCGTCGAGGGCGAGGCGATGCAGGTCGAGGCCGATGACAACGCCCACGTGCTGATCGACTTCGGCGACGCCGCCTACGCGGTGGTCACGACGGGCTTCACGATGCAGAAATACCAGTCGCCCGCGATCGAGCTGTACGGCACGCTCGGGACGCTGCAGCTGAAGGGCGACGACTGGGCCCCGGACGGCTACGAGGTGTGGGAGAACGCACGCGGCGCGTGGACCGTGCACCCGGAGTCGAACCCGACCTGGCGCTGGACGGCGGGCCTCGCCCACCTCGTCGAGGCGATCGAGACGGGACGCGAGCCGCTGATCCGCCCCGAGCACGGCTACCACGCGCTCGAGATCATGCTCGCCGCCCAGGAGGCCGGACGCACGGGGATGGCGCAGGAGATCGCGAGCTCGTTCCCCGCGGTCACGTACGACGGCTGGGATGCGGTCGCACCGGACCGCCGCGCCCGCCATGATCCCCGCAGCGCGACATGACGAAGTACACGCCCTCCCCCCGTCCCGACTTCGACGCGCCGACGCGGATCACCCGCGCCGACGTGACGCGCCACGTGTGGGGCGACGCCGAGGCCGGCGAGGTCAGCGACTGGATCTACGCCTCCACCGACAAGGTGCACTGCCTCGTCTTCGGCGTGGGGCCGCAGGGCTCGTACCACCACTCCGAGGAGTTCCGCACGATCTTCGGTGCCGACGAGTACCTCCACGTGCTGGAGGGCGAGATGATCCTGCTCGACCCGGAGCACGGCCACGCGGTCCGCGTGCCCGCCGGGCACGGCGCGTCGTTCGGGCCGAACACGTGGCAGCACGTCCACGCCCACGGCGGACAGCCGCTGCGCGTGCTCGAGCTGTTCGCGCCGCCGCCCTCGGCCGGCACGAGCGGCGCCCACGCGCGCACGCGCCCGTACCTCGAGCGCGACGACTGGCGCTACGCCCGCGACGAGGATCTCGCGACGGGCCGTGCCGCGCCCGGGCCGTTCCGGGTGCACGACGGCCGCGACGCGATGCTGCGCTACGAGCCCGGCGTCCTCACCGGTGTGGAGCTCGCGGCGGAGCACCTGACCGCGGGCTGGATCGAGATCTCGCCGGGCGGCGTGTCGCAGCAGCACGCGCATGACGGCGACCTGATCCTGTTCGCGCTGACGCCCGGGACGTACGTGCGCGCCAGCGACGGCGACGGGCAGGTCGTCGCCGAGCTCGGTCCGGAGGACGTGATGTACGTCCCGGCCGGCTCGACCTACGACCTGCGCAATGTCGGCGGCGACACCTGCCGCCTGGTCTTCGGCGTCGCTCCGTCGTTCCTGCCATGACGCCGATCGTCGGCATCGACGCCGGCGGCACGAAGCTGGCCGCCGGGCGCGTCGACCCCACGACCGGCGCGGTCGACGACCGTCGCGTGATCGACACCCGCGCCGAACGCGGCGGGGAGGCGGTGCTCGCGGACGTCGTCGAGCTCGCCCGCGACCTGGGCGGCGACGCCGCCGCAGTCGGCATCGGCGTGCCCGAGATGGTCGACGGCGACGGGCGCATCCGCAGCGCCGCCAACTGGGACTGGCGCCCGCTCGATCTGCCCGCCGCGTTCGCCCCGCTGGCGCACGTGCGCGTCGTCTCCGACGTGCATGCGGCCGCGCTCGCCGAGGCGCGCCTCGGCGCGGGACGGGCGCTCGACTCGTTCCTCTACGTGAGCGTGGGCACGGGCATCTCCTCCTCGTTCGTCGTCGACGGCGCGCCGTGGCCCGGTGCCGACGGCCGCGCGATCCTGCTGGGCGCGCCGCTCGTCGAGGCCGTGGCGAGCGGCCCCGCGATCGCCCGCGCCGCCGGGACCCCCGACGCGCAGGCGGCCTTCGCCGACGACGCGGCGACCCCGTCGGTCGAGGCCGCGGCGGCCGCGCTCGGGCTCGAGCTCGCCCGCGCCGTGCACCTCCTCGATCCTGCCGGCGTCGTCCTCGGCGGCGGCCTCGGGCTCAACGACCGCTACCGCGGCCTCGTCGCCGACGCCATGGCCACGGCCATCGACGGCGACTACGCGCGCATCCCGCCGGTGCTCCCCGCCGGCCTCGGCGCGGACGCCGGGATCATCGGGGCGGCGCTGTCGGCGCGCTGAGCGCGTCGGCGATCGCCTGCCATCCGGCGCCCTCGGGCTCGCCCGATCCCGCCGCGCACACCGCCCCGGAGCGCTCGACGACCCGCGCCTGCACCAGAGCGGGGCCGGTTGCCCCGAGCGCACGCAGGATCGCCCCGACGTCGGCGTAGACCGTGACCGTGCGGGCCAGGATCGCCGGATCCGCGATCGAGGAGGCCATGCCCCCGTCGATCACGCGTCGGGCCGGTCGCCAGCGGCGTCCGAGGCACGGGACCTCGATGACCGCCGTCGGCGCGTCTGCCGCAAGCCCGAGCGTCGTCGCCGGGATACCGAGCTCGGCCACCGCGCGAGCGGTCCAACGGTCCACCTGCGCCTGCTGGCGCTGGCGGAACGCCAGGAGCACGAGCGTGCGTCGCGCCGGGAGCTCCGCCGGCAGCTGCAGGCGCGTTCCGTCGAGCGCGGTGCCGTCGA
>JBPCSR010000172.1:0-47559 GCA_051006935.1 Gaiellales bacterium | reverse complement strand
TGGCCGTGCGAGTAGCGGAGCTTGATCACGGCCGGGAAGATCACGATGAAGCTGAGCGTCGTGAAGAGGAGCACGATGCCGATCATCACGTTGAACGCATCGGCCGCGCTGCCCGAGGCCGTGACCCGCAGCCAGTACACGACCTACGCGTTCATCGCGATCGGCGTGACGATCCTCGTCGGCCTCGCGTTCTACTGGGCCGGCACGCCCGCCCGCCGCAAGCTGGTGAAGGACCCCGAGGTGAACCTCGGGGGCACGGCACCCGCCGCCGGCGACTGATCGACACCGCTCCGCTTCGCGCTCCGGCGCGGAGCGGAGCTAGTCGAGCACGTGCTCGAGGCCGACGTGCAGGCCCGGAGCAAGCCCGCCGACCCGGCGGATCGCGAGCAGGACGCCCGGGACGAACGCCTCCCGGCTGGTCGTGACGTTGCGGATCTCGAGCGTCTGCGCCTGCGCGCCGAAGATGACGCTCTGGTTCGCGACCAGCCCCTCGAGACGGAGCGACGAGATCTCCGGGCGGCGGCCCGACGCCTCCTCGATCAGCTCGGCGGTGCGCAGCGCCGTGCCGCTGGGATGGTCGACCTTGGCCGGATTGTGCTCCTCGACGATCGCGCAGCCCCCGTCGAGCACCCGCGCGGCCTCGGCCGCGAAGCGCATCATCAGCACGGCGGTGATCGCGAAGTTCGGCGCGAACAGCACGGGCAGCCCGGCGGCGCCCGCGGCGGCGTCGATGCGACCGCGGGCGTCGGCGTCGAGTCCGGTGGTGCCGAGGACGACGGGGATGCCCGCGGCGAGGCCGGCATGGACGTGGGCCTCGGCGGCGTCCGGCGCGGTCACGTCGACGAGCAGCTCCGCCTGCGTGGCGGGAATCGCCTCGGCCACGTCGGCGAAGCCCTCGCCGCCCGACAGCGACCGCGCGACGCGGCCGGCGAGCGTGAGATCGTCGGCCTCCGCGAGCGCGGCGCAGATCGGCGCGCCGAGCTTGCCCGTCGCCCCGCTCACCAGCACGCGGGTCATGCGGCGCCCCCGACGGGCTGGCGGAACGCGTCGAGCGCGCGGTCGAACGCCGCGCGGTCGGAGCCGATGCCGGAGACGCAGAGCACGTCGGGAGCGTAGAGCTCCCGCATCAGGTCGCGCACGTCGGCGGCGGTGACCGCATCGATGCGGCGGGCGACCTCCGCGTCCTCCATCAGGGGGATGTCCGAGATGAGGCTGCGGCCGAGCCGGCTCATACGGGCCACGGTCGAGTCCATGTTCAGGAGGAGCCGGGCCTTGAGGTTGTCCCGGGCGCGCTCGATCTCGCCGTCGTTGAAATTGCCGGCCGCGAGGTCGGCGATTTCCGTCCCGGCGATGGCGAGCGCCTCCTCGAGGTTCTCCGGGCGGGTGCCGAGCGCGAGCCCCACCTGCCCCGACTCCTCGAAGTACGTGACGTAGCTGTAGACGCTGTAGACGAGGCCCCGCTGCTCGCGGATCTCCTGCCAGAACCGCGAGGCCGCGCCGCCGCCGAGGATCTGGTCGAGCACGGCGAGCGCGAAGCGGCGCTCGTCTCTGCGGCCGATGCCGGCGCCGCCGATCGCAATGTGCGTCTGCTCCGTGTCGCGCTCGGTGAAGGTCACCGCGCCCTTGGCGGGCCGCGCGTCGAGCCGGTCGTGGACGGTGCCGCGGCCGAGTCCGTCGAACGCGCCGCCGACGAGCTCGAGCACCTCGACGTGCTCGACCGGGCCGGCCACCGCGATGACGACCTGGTCGCCCGTGTAGTGGCGCGCGTGGTGCGTGCGGATCATCGGCTCGTCGAGCGCCGAGACGGTCGCGGCCGTGCCCGCGATCGGGCGGCCCACGGCCTGCTCGGGGAACAGCGTCTCGCCGAGGATGTCGTGGACGAGGTCGTCCGGCGTGTCCTCGTAGAGCGCGAGCTCCTCGAGCACCACCTCGCGCTCGGGCTCGATGTCGTTGAACTGCGGCACCGCGACCATCGAGCCGACGATGTCGATCGCCTCCGGCAGGTGCTCCTTGAGCACGCGCGCGCTGAGGTCGGTCTCCTCGCGCGACGTCGACGCCGCGAGGTCGGAGCCGAAGCGGTCGAAGGCCTCGGCGATCGTCAGCGCGTCATGGCGCGCGGTGCCGCGGAACAGCAGATGCTCGAGCAGGTGCGAGACGCCCGCGTCGTGGACGTCCTCGTCGCGCGAGCCGACGCGGATCCACGTCCCGAACGCCACGCCGTGCACGTCGGGGCGGAACTCGCTCGCGACCCGAAGGGCGCTCGCGAGTTCCGACACCTCGACGCCGGGGCGCATGCGCTCCCCGTTACTCCGAACGACGGCGGCGGCCGCCGCGGTCGCCGCGGTCGCCCCGATCGCGGCCGCTGTCGCCACCGCCATCGGGGTACTGCTCCTTGTAGCGCTCGCCGACGGTCTCGGGCGAGACCTCGACGCCGTCCTCGATCTTGGCGACCAGTTTGAGGCCGATGCGGCCGCGGTCGGTGTCGACCTCGGTCACCTCGACGTTGACGAGGTCGCCGCGGTCGAGCACCTGGTCGGCCGACGAGATGCGCGTGCCGGGCGCGATGCGCGACACGTGCAGCAGGCCGTCCGTGCCCTTGCGCAGCTCGACGAAGGCGCCGAAGTCGGCGGTCTTGACGACCTTGCGCTCAGTGAACACGTCACCCACCTGGACGGGGCGCATCATCTGATCGATCTGGTTCTTGGCGTCCACGGCCTCCTGGCCGACGCCGTAGATGCGGACGCTGCCGTCCTCCTCCACGTCGATCTGGACGCTGAACTCCTCCTGCAGGCCGCGGATCGTCTCGCCGCCCTTGCCGATCAGGAGGCCGATCTGCTCCGGCAGGATCGTCGTCTGCAGCACCTGCGGGGCATGCTCGGAGAGCTGCTCGCGCGGCGTGGAGATGGCGGTACCCATGATGCCGAGGATGCTGAGGCGGGCGTCCTTGGCGCGGGACAGGGCGTCCTTCAGCAGCTCGCGGGTGACACCCGTGATCTTGATGTCCATCTGGAGGGCGGTGATGCCCTCGGCCGTGCCCGCGACCTTGAAGTCCATGTCACCGAGGTGATCCTCGGCGCCCTGGATGTCGGTCAGGATGACGAGGCTGTCGCCCTCCTTGATCAGGCCCATCGCGATGCCCGCGACCGGCGCCTTGATCGGCACGCCCGCGTCCATCAGCGCCAGGCTCGAGCCGCAGACCGACGCCATCGACGACGACCCGTTCGACTCGAGGATCTCCGAGACGGCGCGCATCGTGTACGCGAACTCGTCCGCCGGCGGCACGACCGGGACCAGCGCGCGCTCTGCGAGCGCGCCGTGGCCGATGTCGCGGCGCTTCGGACCGCGCATGAAGCCGGTCTCGCCCACGCTGAACGGCGGGAAGTTGTAGTGGTGGATGTAGCGCTTCGTGTTCTCCAGGGAGAGATCGTCGATGCGCTGCTCCTCCTTCATCGTGCCGAGCGTCACCAGCGTCAGCGCCTGCGTCTGGCCGCGGGTGAAGATCGCCGAGCCGTGCGTGCGCGGCATGGCGCCGACGCGCACCGCGATCGGGCGGATCTCGTTCTCCGATCGGCCGTCGGGGCGGCGCTTGTCGACAGCGATCTTGGTGCGGACGATGTGCTTGTAGACGCTGTCCACAGCGGACTTGACGGCGGCGGTGGTGGCCGCGTCGAGGCCGTTCTCGGCGCCCGTCGGGAACGGCAGCTTGATCTCCGCGACGATGCGATCGATCAGGGCCGTGCGCTTGGCGCTCTTCAGCTCCTTGGAGTCCTGCTCCGCGTCGCTGAGCGCGCGGATGTCGGCCTCGAACTGCTCCTGCACTGGCGCCTTCACGGCGGCGGCGCGGCGGCGGTCGGCGATGAAGCCGAGCGCGAAGCGCACCTGCGTGCGCCGCACCATGACCTCCTCGGTCGCGTCGGCCGAGACGGGCGGGCACTCCTGCGCGAACGCGGCGGCCTGGGCCTTCTCGACGCCGGCGATGCCGTGCGCGGCGATCTCGCTGTCGAACAGCGAGCCGTACTTGGCGTCGAGCTCGGCGTCGACCTCGGCGGAGTACCACTTCGCCTTGCCGGCCTTGGCCTGCAGGTCGAGCTGGGCCGCGCAGATGTCCTTGATGACGGTGTGCGCCAGCTCGAGCGCCTCGACCATCTTGTCCTCGGCGACGACGTTGGCGCCGGCCTCGACCATCGTGATGGCCTCGGGCGTGCCGCAGACGATGAGGTCGAGATCGCTCTCGAGCATGTCGGGCATCGACGGGTTGACGCGCAGCTCGCCGTCGATCAGGCCGACGCGCACGGCGCCGACGGGACCGTCGAACGGCAGCGGCGAGATCATCAGCGCGGCGGACGCCCCGTTCATCGCCAGGATGTCGTGCGAGACGATCATGTCGACGCTCAGCACGGTGCCGATCACCTGGACCTCGTTGCGGAAGCCCTTCGGGAACAGCGGGCGGATCGGGCGGTCGATCATGCGCGCGTTGAGCGTCGCCTTCTCAGTCGCCTTGCCCTCGCGCTTGAAGAACCCGCCCGGGATCTTGCCAGCGGCGTACATCTTCTCCTCGACGTCAACGGTCAGCGGGAAGAAGTCCGCGCCAGGGCGGGCCTCCTGCGCTCCGACGACGGTCGACAGCACGACGGTGTCGGCGCTGGAGACCAGCACCGCCCCGTCGGCCTGCTTCGCCATCTGACCGGTCGCGAAGCGGAGGCTGATATCCCCCGCGGCGACCTCGACGGCGATCTCAGTGCCAAAGACGTCACTCATATGAATTGGTACTTCCCTTCTTCTGCTGCCGGCGGTTCACGCGTCCCGCGTGCCGCCATCGATACTCGGGCGCCCTTAGCGGCGCAGTCCGAGCTCCTTCACGATCGCGCGGTACCGCTCGATGTCCTCACGCTGGAGGTACTGGAGCAGGCGCCGACGGCGGCCAACCATCTTGAGCAGGCCGCGACGCGAGTGATGGTCGTGCTTGTGGTACCGGAGGTGCTCCGTGAGCTCGTTGATGCGGGTGGTCAACAGCGCCACCTGCACCTCGGTCGATCCCGTGTCGGCAGCGGACGTGCCGTGCTTGCCGATGATCTCGGTCTTCTGCTCGCCGGTCAGGGCCATGGGGGCCCTCCTTTCTGGACAGTCGCCACACCCGCAGCCCCGGTCAGGCCGCGTGGTGGGTCACGGCGCAAGGTACAGGCGAATCCGCCTGACTGCGCCGGTAGCGGCGCGCCGGCCGACGACGCCGGCCCCGGCCGTGGCCGGTCCGGTCGTCGTCGGCTGCGCCGGCGGAGCGGCTAGAAGCGCTCCATGTACTCGTCGATCTCCCACTGGTGCACCTGCATCTTGTAGGCGTCCCACTCCTTGCGCTTCTCGGCGAGGAACGCCTCGGTGATGTGCTCGCCGAGGGCGGCCCGGACCACCTTGTCGTTCTCCAGCGCGTTCAGCGCCGCGTCGAGGTTGTGCGGGAGGGAGCCGATCTTGAGCTTCTTCGACTCCTCGGCGCTGAGGTTGTAGATGTTCTGGTTGACCGGCTTCGGCGGGCGCGCACCGCGCTTGATGCCGTCGAGGCCGGCCGCCAGCATCACCGCGAACAGGAGGTACGGGTTCGCCGTCGGGTCCGGGGTGCGCAGCTCCGCGCGGGTGCCGCCGCCGCGCGAGGCGGGGATGCGGATCGCGGCCGAGCGGTTGCCCGGCGACCACGCGATGTACACGGGCGCCTCGTACCCCGGCACGAGCCGCTTGTACGAGTTGACGATCGGGTTCGCGATCGCCGTGATCGCCGGCAGGTGCTCGAGCAGGCCCGCGATGTAGCCGTAGGCGGCGTCGGACAGCTGCTCCTCGCCCTTGGGGTCGAAGAAGATGTTCTTGCCGCCCTTCGAGAGCGACTGGTTGCAGTGCATGCCCGAGCCGTTCTCGCCGAAGATCGGCTTCGGCATGAAGGTCGCGTGCAGGCCGAGCTGAGCCGCGACGGAGCGGATCACGTAGCGGAAGGTGATCAGCATGTCCGCGCATGCGAGCGCCGGGGCGTGGCGGAAGTCGATCTCGTGCTGGCCGATCGCGACCTCGTGGTGCGAGGCTTCGAGGTTGAAGCCCATGCTGATCAGCATGTCGTCCATGGTGCGGCGCAGCTCGACGCCCTTGTCGACCGGGCCGACGTCGAAGTAGCCCGCCTTGTCGTGCGGGTTGATGGTGGGGTTGCCGTCGGCGTCGTGGTCGAACACGAAGAACTCGGCCTCGGGGCCGACGTTCATCTCGAAGCCCATCTTCTTGGCCTCCGCGACGACGCGCTTGAGCGCCACGCGCGGATCGCCGGCGAACGGCGCGCCATCGGGGTCCGCGACGTCGCAGATGATGCGCGCGACGTTGCCGGAGGCGCCCTCGAGCCACGGGATCACCTGGAACGTGCTCAGGTCGGGCTGGAAGTACATGTCCGACTGCTCGATCCGCTTGTAGCCGCGAATCGAGGAGCCGTCGAACATCATCTTGTTGTCGAGCGCCTTCGGCAGCTCCTCGACGGGGATCTGCACGTTCTTCATCTGTCCGTGCAGCTCCGTGAACTGCAGGCGCACGAAGCGGACGTTCTCCGCCTTCGCCTTCGCCAGCACATCCTTCTTGGTCGCCATGCGGTCCTCCGTTGTCAGGCGGCGTCGCCCCTCCGGGCACGCCGCGACGGGGGACGCCGCGTCGCGTCGTGGGCGGCGCCATCGCCGACCACGCGTCCAAGGTAGCACACGGCCGGACGGACGCGCGATACCCTGTCCACACCGCGCCGGGGTGGCGGAATTGGTAGACGCACCGGACTCAAAATCCGGCGTTGGCGACAACGTGCGGGTTCGAGACCCGCCCCCGGCATCACCCGGCTCCCGCGTCGCTGCGCTAGCGTGACCGCCATGACGGAGCACCCGATCACCGACGAGGCGCGACGCGAGGCGGAGGAGCACATCCGCGACCACTCGCTCGGCGAGGCCGAGCGCATCGCGAAGCTGTCGCGCATCCGCGAGGTCGTGCTCGGGGCGCAGGACGGCCTGCTCGTCCCGCTTGGCGTCGTCACCGGCATGGCCGCTGCGCACCCGTCGCAGTCGCTGATCATCGTGGCGGGCCTGGCGGAGGCGTTCGCGGGCGCCGTCGCCATGGGCTCGGGCTCCTACCTCGCGAGCGAGGCGGAGGAGGGCCTGTACCAGGCCGAGATCCTCGACGAGGGCGACGAGATCGTCGAGCACCGCGAGCGCGAGATCGCCGAGCTGGCGATCATCCTCGAGCACGAGGGCCTGCCGCGCGAGGACGCCGAGCACGTGGCGCTCGGCCTCGCCGCCAACGACAACGTCTTCCTGCGCACGAAGATCCAGAAGGAGCTCGACCTCTCACCCGACGCAGGCGGCGACGCGCTGGGCGACGCGTTCGTCGTCGGCGGCACGTACCTCGGCGCCGCGATCATCCCGCTCTGGCCCTACCTCCTGTTCGACATCTCGACGGCGTTGATCGTGTCGCTCCTCTGCACGCTCGCGGCGTTGTTCATCCTCGGCGTCGCCAAGGGCCGCATCGCGCGGCTCTCGCTGCTGTCCGCCGGCCTCAAGGTCGCCGTGATCGGCACGATCAGCGCGGCCATCGGCTACGCGGTCGGCCATCTGGTCACGCAGTACTTCGGCTGACGCACCGGCCGCGTACGGTACGGCGATGCACTCGCCCGCCGCGACCGCGCTGGCCGCGCTGATCATCCTGGCCGCCGCCTTCGTCCGCGGCTACAGCGGCTTCGGCTTCGCCCTGGTGGGCGTCGCCGGCATCTCGCTCCTGATCGACCCGAACGCGGCCGTGCCGATCGAGATCGGCCTCGAGGTGCTCGCCAGCCTGCTTCTCCTGCCACCCGTCTGGCGGGAGATCCGCTGGCGCCCCGTGCTCGTGCTGCTGGCGGGCGCCGTCGCGCTGACGCCGGTCGGCGCGCTCTTCCTGATCCACGCGCCGGCGGATGTGGCGCGCATCGGCATCGCCGTCGTGATCGCGGTCGCGGCGCTCGCTCTGCTGCGCGCGAGCGCCCCGCGGACGGCACCGGGCACGCCTGCGGCGCTTGCCGTCGGCGGCGTGGCGGGTCTCCTCAACGGCGCGTTCGGCACGAGCGGCCCGCCGATCGTCCTGTTCTTCGTGGGGACGCAACGCGCTGCCGCGGTCAGCCGCGCCTCGATGATGGCGTGCTTCCTCGTGCTCGACGCGATCGCCCTGGCCTCCTACGCGGCCGGCGGCCTGATCGACCGCACGCTGCTGACCACGATGCTGTGGTGCCTGCCCGCTCTGGTCGTCGGGTCGTGGCTCGGGCATCGCGCGTTCCACGGTTCGGATCAGACGCGCTTCCGCACGCGGGTGCTCTGGATCCTGGTCGCCCTCGCAGCGCTGACCGGCGCACGCGGGCTCGCGGGCCTCCTCTAGGCCGAGCGCTCCCAGTCCAGGACGGCGCGACGCATCGCGTTGCGGATGATCGTCACGCCCTCGTCGACGCCCATGCCGGGCTTGGCGAGCACCTGGTCGGCCTCGACGGCCAGCGCGACCTGGGTGCTCGCAACGGCGCTCACCTCGGTCTCCGCGCAGGAGCCGCCGATGAACACGCCCAGGCCGGCGGCCCGGCACGCCCGCGCGGCGGCGATCGCCTCCGTCAGGCAGCCGAGGTCGGGCATCTTGATCTGGATCACGTCGACCGCACCGGCGTCGACGAAGCGCGCCACGTCCTCGTCGCCGTTGCAGAACTCGTCGGCCGCGAGGCGCACGGCCGAGCCGCGCGCGCGCAGCTCCGCGCGCAGTGCGGCCAGGAGCGCGATCGTCTCGTCCTGATCGGCGCCGAAGGTCGGCGCCTCGATCGTCAAGGGCAGTCCGCCCGCCGCCGCCTCGGCCGTCGTCAGGAGGTCGGCGAGGCGTTGCGTGTCCTGCCCCGCCACCACGCCGAGCATCCCGTACACGTCGAGGTGCAGCCGGGGGGCGTACCCGGGCGCGCCGAGCTCGTCGACGCGCCGGCGCAGCCAGCGCACGTAGTCGAGAAAGGCCGTACCGTCAGCGCCGACCGCGTCGACGGAGTTGAACAGACCGTGCGGCAGCACGTCGACGCCGCGCAGGATCATGCGGTCGGCGTTGCCGTGCCGATCCTCGCCGGTCTGCGCGTAGACGGGGAGCACGTGCGGCTGCTCCAGGCCCGTCAGCGGCGCGAGCACGCGCAGCGGCGGTACGCCGCGCTCGGCGGCCTCCGCCGCGAGCAGGGCCTGGCTGAGGCCGTAGCGCAGCGCGGTGTGCAGCTGGCGTCCGTCGATGCGGAGGCCGTCCACCAAGCGCGAGCCGTCCGCGAAACCGACCTCCCCCGCCTCGCGCAGCGCCGTCAGCGCGTGCTCCACCTCGCCCGCCAGCGCCGCGGGGTCGACCGGCGCGTCGCGGCCGCCGACGCCCGAGTACTGCACGGCCACCGCATCGCCCCACCCGCAGGCGCCCGTCTCCGTCTCGAGGCGCAGGAGCAGGGCCCGGGCGGGACTCCGGACCGCACGATGCCCGGGCGTGATCGGCTCGCCGAGGTACGCGAAGCCGTCGTGCCGCGCCCCGGCGCGAATCGCCATCAGGTCGTCGGCGTAGAACGCCCCCTCGCCCTCGGTCCAGTCGAGGCGGGCGACGCGCATCGCTATCCCTCGACCGCGAGGTCGAGCATGCGCTCCATCTCGTCGAGGCCGCGCGACCACGTCGCGGAATCGGCGAGATCGATCCCGAACGCGCCGAGCTGCTCGCCCGGCGAGGCGGCCCCGCCGGTCGCGAGGAAGTCGATGTAGGGGCCGATGAACGCCTCTCCCTGCTCGCGGTAGAGCGCGAACAGCGTCAGGCTCGCGAGGTGCGCGAAGGCGTAGGCGTACGTGTAGAAGCGCGTGTTGATGAAGTGCGGGATGTAGCTCCAGCCGCGGCGGTACCCCTCGGGCAGCTCGACCGAGTCGCCGTAGTAGCCCTCGTTGCGGCTGAACCAGAACTCGGCGAGGCGGTCCTTCGTGAGCGCCTGGCCGTCGCGCCGCGCGGTGTAGGCGTCCTGCTCGTAGCGCGCCATCATCGTCTGGCGGAAGACCGTCGCGAAGCCCGACTCCAGCTCCTGCCGGATCAGCGCCGTCCGCGTGGCCGCGTCCTGCTCCGTCTCGAGCATGCGCTCGAACACGATCAGCTCGGCGAACGTGCTGGGCACCTCGCAGAGCGCGAGCGGGGCGTGCATGGAGAGCGCGGTCTGGCGCTCGCTCGAGAGCGCGAAGTGCATGCCGTGGCCGAGCTCGTGGGCGACCGTCATCAGATCGCGCAGCGTGTCCGTGTGGTTGAGCATCACGAACGGCTGGCTGTCCTGCGCGACCGACGCGCAGAAGGCGCCGCCGCGCTTGCCCTGGCGCGGCTCCGCGTCGACCCGGTGCTCTTCGAAGACGCCGCGCGTGACGCGCGTGAGCTCGGGCGAGAAGCGCCCGAACGCGTCGTCGACGATGCCGCGCGCCTCCTCGTACGGCATCGCGCGGCCCTCGCCGAGCGGCGCGTACTGGTCGGCCAGGTGCAGCCGGTCGAGGCCCATCAGACCGGCCTTGCGTCGGAACCAGCGCTGCGCCATGCCGTAGCGCGCCTCGATCGCCTCCATCATCGCGTCGACCCATGCGGGCTCGAGCTCGTTGGCGAGGTGCCGCGCGTCCATCGGCGCCGCGTAGCCGCGCAGCCGGTCCATCGTCAGGCGGTCGGCGACGATGCTGTCGTAGCACGAGGCGAGCACGTCGCCGTGCGGCTCGAGCGCCGTGTACAGCGTCTCGAGCGCGGCGATCCGCACGCTGCGATCGGTCGTGTGCACGTAGGCGAGCAGCTCGTCGACCGTCTTCTCGGCCTCCCCCGTCCCGTCGTCGAACGGGGCGCGGATGTTCGACACGGTCTGCGCGAAGAGGTTCTGCCACGCCGACACGACCGGCTCGCGCTCGGCCAGCATCCGCTCCTGGTCGTCGGGAAGCACGTGCGGACGGAAGCGGCGCTCGGAGGCGAGGTGGTGCCGGTCGGCCGCCACGGCGGGCGCGTCCATCAGCGCCTGCGCCGCGTCGTCGTCGAGGGCGATCCACTCGAGGTCGAAGAACCGCAGCGCGTTCTGCGCCCGGACCATCCCCTGGTCCACGACCGTCTCGAGATCGCGCGCCTCGTCGTCGTTCACGTCGACGCTGCGGCGCAGGCCCACGTAGGAGCCGACGCGGTGCAGCGCGTTCGAGATGCGGGCGAGCTCGGCGAGCGCCTCCGCGAGGCCGTCGGCATCCACGTCGGCCACGCGTCCGCGGTAACGGGCGTCGAAGGCCTCCGCTGCGGCGATCGACTCGTCGAGCAGCCGGCGGGCCGATGCGACGTCGGCGCAGATCGCCGACAGATCCCAGCGCACGCCCTCCGCGTTCGGACCGGTCGGGGTGATCGCGCTCATGCCCGAAGTGTCGCCGATCCGGGGCGGCGCCGGCGCGGGTCGCGTCGGTATTGTTGGCGCATGCGGATCCGTCCCGCGCTCGCCATCCTCGTCCTGCTCGCCGTCGCGGTCGTGGCGTCGTCGGCCGTGCTCCACGCGACCCGCGCCTCCGGCGCCGGTGGCGCGCAGCAGCAGGCGCAGGGGGCCTCGGACACGGCGACCGGCGGGGCGAAGGCCGTCAAGCCGGTCAAGGAGGTGCCGCAGCTGACGCTGCCCGACCCGCTGCCGGACCGCACGCTGAAGGTGCCGATCCTGATGTACCACCGCATCGCCGTGCTCAACGGCGACGAGCCCGCCGTCACCGTCGGCCTCACGGTCGACCCGGGCGAGTTCCAGCTCGAGATGCAGTGGCTCCACGAGCACGGCTACCACACGATCTCGCAGCTCCAGCTCTACAAGGCGCTCGAGGAGGGCGCCTCGCTGCCCTCGAAGCCGATCGTGCTCACGTTCGACGACGGCTACCGCGGGATCGCCACGACCGCGGCGCCGATCATGGCGCAGTACGGCTTCGTCGGCACCGCCTACGTCATCACCGACCGCATCGCGCAGAGCAAGAAGACCGCCCCGACGTGGCTGACGTGGCCCCAGCTGCGCATCCTCGAGCAGCGCGGCTGGGACATCGGCTCCCACACGGTCTCGCACACCGAGATCCCGCACATGTCGCACGACGCGGCGATGCGGACGCTGCGTCAGTCGCGCTTCGCGCTCGAGCGGCACCTCGGGCACCCGGTGCAGTGGTTCTGCTACCCCGCCGGATCCGTCAGTCCGCGTGCCGTCGACGACGTGCGCCAAGCGGGCTACGTGCTCGCCACCACGACGAAGGAGGGCGACACGCTGTCGGCGCGCGATCCCCTGCAGCTCGAGCGCATCCGCGTCTCCAACACGACCGGCGTGCGCGGCCTCGCCGCGGCCCTCTCGTAGCGCCTACCCGCGCAGCTCGAGCAGCTCCGCCGAGGCGGTCCCGACGCGTGACGCGCCAGCGGCCAGCAGCGCGGCGACCTCGTCCAGCCCGCGCGCCCCGCGCACGGCCTTGACCCCGATCGCCGCGCCGACCTCCTCGCGCATCAGCTCGACGTCGAGGACGTCGTCCGGCTCCGGCGCGAGGCCCGTCGAGGTGACGAGCATGTCCACGTCGGCGGCCGCCACCGCGCGCGCGAGCAGGCGGAGCGTGCGATCGTCGAAGGCCGCCGTGTCGATCACGCCGCGGACGAGCGCCTCCGCATCGGCGTCGCGCGCGGCCGCGGCGCACAGCCGCAGCTCGTCGCGCACGTGATTCGGGTCGCCGCCGGCGAAGCGCGCCAGATCGACCGCGATCTCCACCTCCTGCGCACCGCCCTCGATCGCCCGCCGGCACGCCCGCGCCTTGATCTCCGGAAGATCCGCGCCGAACGGATGCGAGATCAGCGCCACGACCTTCACGTCGCCGCCGCGCAGGACGCCGACGGCCGTCTCGACGTGCGTCGGCGGCACGCAGACCGCGGCGACGTGCGCCGCTGCGGCCTGCTCGCAGAACGCCGCGCACTCGCCGGGCATGACGCGGGGGCGGAGCAGCATCAGCTCGATCGACTTGGCGATGTCGCCGGTGCGTCGCGTCATGCGCGCAGCCTACCCGCAGAGGGTGATCCCGGCCGCTGCCCCGGCCACCGCGCTTCGTCTACCATTCGACGCTGATCCGATGACCGATTTCCGCGATCAACGGCGCTACGACGCGCACCAGGAGGCGCTCCGCAATTCGCGGCGCGCGAAGCAGCGCGCCTCGGCCCGCGCGCAGCAGCGACGTCGCCGCATGATCGCCGTCGCGATCCTGCTGCTTCCCGTCGCGATCGCGGCCTTCGCGTTCACCTGGAGCCAGGGTGGCAGCGGCCCGCGCAAGGCGCGCGCGACGACCACCACGACGACGCCGCGGCAGAGCGCCGCCGAGCAGGCCGTCGGCGGACGCGTCGCCATGCCCGAGAACGTCCGCGGCGTGCACGTCACGAGCTACGCCGTGGCGACCGCGAGCCTGTTCGAGCCGATCATGGCGCTCGCGGACCCCAAGGTCGGCATGAACGCCATCCAGATCGACGTCAAGGACGAGCGCGGCGAGATCGCCTTCTCGACGCCGATCCCGCTGGCCAAGAAGGACGGCGCGCAGATGGACATCTACGACCCCGTCAAGGTGCTCCGCCGCGCCCACGATGCGGGTCTGTACACGATCGCGCGCATCGTCACCTTCCAAGACGGGTACGCGCCGAACGCGGATCCCTCGCTCGCCGTGCACAACCGCAGCGGCGGCCTCTGGAAGAACAACCTCGGCATCACCTGGCTCGACCCGACCAACGAGAAGGCGTGGGAGTACCCGATCGACGTCGCCAAGTACGCGGCGGAGCTCGGCTTCGACGAGGTCATGTTCGACTACGTCCGCTACCCGACCGACGGCAACGCGACCGACATGGTCTTCCACGACCCGGGCCGCCCCCGCCAGGACACGATCACCTCGTTCCTGAAGCGCGCGAGCAGCGAACTCAAGCCGCTCGGCGTCCACGTCTCGGCGGCCATGTTCGGCCTCGCCGCAACGGACGACCTCGGCATCGGCCAGTGGCCCGGCAAGCTCCGCAACACGCTCGACGCCGTCTACCCGATGGTCTACCCCTCGCACTTCACCGACGGGCAGTTCGGCATCCCGAAGCCGGGCGACACGCCGGGGCCCACGATCGCCGCGGCGCTGTCGGACTGGCGGCGCAAGACGAACGGCGGCACGGTGCAGATCCGCCCGTGGCTGCAGGACTTCACGCTCGGCGGCATCCCGTACGGCCTCCCGGAGGTCAAGGCCCAGATCGCCGCCGCCGACCGCACCGGCGCGAGCGGCTGGCTGCTCTGGAACGCCCAGTGCGTCTACACGCCGGGCGTGTTCGAAGGCACCAACGGCCAGCCGTAGGCCCTAGGGGCCGAGACGGTCGAGCAGCGCCGGGTCGTCGCGCCAGCCGCGCTGCGTCCGCACCCGCAGGTCGAGCATCGCCTTGCCGCCGACGATCCGCTCGATGCCGGGCCGGGCCGCCGTGCCGATGTCGCGGATCATCTGCCCGCCCGCGCCGATCACGATCCCCTGCTGCGACTTGGACTCCACGTAGATCGAGGCCTCGATCCGGGCCGCGCGCCGGCGCGTCGGCGGCTCGTATTCGTCGACGACGACCGTCAGCGCGTGCGGGACCTCATCGCGCAGGCGGCGCAGCGCCTGCTCGCGGATGCGCTCCGCGATCTGCAGGCGGACGGGGTCGGACGAGCGCGCCTCCTCCGGGAACAGCGGCGGACCCTCCGGCGCGAGGCGGACGAGGTCCGCGGCGAGCGCCTCCACGCCGTCCCCCGTCTTCGCCGACACGGGATGGAGCTCCGCGAACGGGCCGAGCTCCGCCGCCGCCTGCATCGCCTCCGCGATGCGCGCCGGGTCCATGCCGTCGGTCTTGTTGACGACGACGATCACCGGCACGCCGGCCGCGAAGGCCGCCTCGGCGCTGGCGCGATCGCCGCCGCCGACCGCCTGCGTGCCGTCGAGCACGAGCAGCACGAGGTCGACGTCGGACAGCGTCTCCGCGACGCTGTCGGCCATGCGGCGCGTGAGGCCGTCGCGCGGGATCTGGATCCCCGGCAGGTCGGCGAGCACGAGCTGCCAGCCGTCGCCGTGGGCGATCCCGGCGATGCGCCGCCGCGTCGTCTGCGGGCGGCTCGACGTGATCGTCACGTGCTCGCCCACGATCGCGTTGACGAGCGTCGACTTGCCGACGTTCGGCCGGCCGGCCAGGCCGATCAGTGCGCAGCGCTGCTCCACCCCGGCAGGGTACGCCAGCCGGCGCGCTGATCCGCCGTCGGGTACTCTGCTCCGTGGAGTTCCAGATGGCGACCGCACGCGACACCGTATTCGCGCCGCTTCAGGTGGAGGGCGCCGTCGAGCGCATCGTCCGCCGCCTCGGCGAGGCGATCGGCTCGGGCATCCTCGCGCCCGGCGAGCGCCTGCCGCCGGAGCTGGAGCTGGCGGAGCGCCTCGACGTCGCGCCGATGACGCTGCGCCAGGCGCTCAAGATCCTGCGCGACGCGGGCTACGTCGAGACCCGCCGTGGGCGCAACGCCGGCACGTACGTCGTCGAGGACATCGGCGAGCCGCTCGGCAAGGCGCAGCGCATCCCCACCGCGTCCGAACTGCGCGACCTCGTCGATTGGCGCCGCGCCGTCGCCGGCGAGGCGGCCTATCTCGCGGCCCAGCGTGCGGGCGATGCGGAGCGGACGCGCATCGCCGACGCCGCGGCCGTCGCCGAGGCCGCTGCCTTCGGCGCCTTCGCCGACTACCGGCTGGCCGACGCCGGCTTCCACCTCGCCGTCGCCGAGGTGACGGGCAGCCTGCGGCTCGTCAACGCCGAGACGGCGGTGCAGGCCGAGTTCGGCGAGATCCTGGGTTCCCTGCCGGGTCACGCCTCGACGGAGGCGGTGCGCGCGTCCACGATGGGCCACACGCCGATCCTGGCCGCGATCCTCCAGGCGCGCCCGGCCGAGGCCCGTGACGCCATGACCGCCCACATCGAGGCGACGTACGACTGGATCGTCGGTCTGCATCTCGGACGCCTGGCCCCGCGGGCTTGACGCTGGAACTCTGCGGAGTAGAGTCCCACGCATGGCCACGACCGCATCCCCCATCGACGCGCCCGACCTGCCGTTCTTCGACGTCAACGACCTCGCCTTCTCCGTGCGCTCGGCGCCGGTCCGCGCCGCGCGTGACGCCGGCCCGTACGCGCGCACGCCCTACGGCCTCGCCGTCCTCCGCTACGAGGACGTCAGCCGGCTCGTCAACGACAAGCGCCTGATCCAGGGCAGCGCCCGCTGGAGTGAGCACAACGGCATCACCGGCGACTGGGCCCGCTGGTGGGCGAACATCGTGCTCAACAAGGAGGGCGCCGAGCACGTGCGCCTGCGCAAGCTCGTCAACCCCGCGTTCGCCTCGCGCCACGTCGAGGGGCTCGTGCCGAAGTTCCAGGACCTGGCGAGCGAGCTGATCGACGGCTTCATCGACGACGGCCAGTGCGAGTTCATGCACCAGTTCTCCGAGCCGTACGCGACGCGCGTGATCTGCCGCCTGCTCGGCGTCGATGACGGGAACTGGGAGGACCTCGCCCTCTACGCCGAGAAGATGAGCCTCGCGCTCTCGATCGCCGCCAAGGAGCGCCTCGACGAGGTCGAGTGGGGCCTCGAGCAGATGGGCGTCTACGCCGACGGCCTGATCGCCGAGCGTCGGGCCGCGCCGAAGGAGGACTTCCTGCAGACGCTCGTCGATGCGAACGAGGACGGCGACCGCCTCAGCGACGTCGAGCTGCGCGACACCGTGATCCTGCTGTTCCAGGGCGGCATCGACACGACACGCAACCAGCTCGGCCTCGCGATCGACCTGTTCGTGCGCCACCCGGAGCAGTGGCAGCTGCTGCGCGAGCGACCCGAGCTCGCCGCGAACGCCGTCGAGGAGGTCATGCGCATGCGCCCCACGACGACGTGGATCACGCGTGAGGCCGCCGAGGACCTCGAGCTCGACGGCATCTTCGTCCCGCAGGGCACGACGATCCACCTCTTCACGGAGTCGAGCGGCACCGATCCGCGCGCCGTGCCCGATCCGGCCTTCGACATCGCCAAGGACGACCGTCCCAAGCACTTCGGCTTCGGCGGCGGCCGCCACTACTGCCTCGGGCACTTCATCGCCCGCGGCGACATGACCGAGGCGCTCGCGCTCCTCGCGCAGCGCCTGCCGGGCCTGCGCTACGCGGAGGAGGTCGAATGGCTGCCCGATTCGGGCAACACCGGGCCCGTGCGCCAGGTGATCGCCTGGGACCGCGAGGAGGCATGATGACCGACGCGCTGACCACCCACCGCGAGGCGAACGCCAAGGCGGCCGACGACCTCGCCGCGCGCGTCAAGCAGGCGAACGTCGAGTTCATCTACTGCCAGTTCGTCACGATCAACGGCCGCGTGCTGGCGAAGATGGTCCCCGCCGGCCACCTCAGGCGGAGCCTCGAGAAGGGCGTGCAGTTCCACGGCTCCGCGATCGCCGACGTCGCCGCGGACCGACACGGCGAGCTGTTCGGCGGCGGCATCGCGGCCGAGGAGTTCAACGTCATGCCCGATGCCGACACCTTCGAGGTGCTGCCCTGGGAGCCGAGCATCGGGCGCTTCATGTGCACCCTGTACCGTCGCGACGACAGCCACCGCGACCCCGGCGCCCCGCTGTCGACCGACTGCCGCGGCGTCCTGCGCCGCGCGGTGGCCGGCCTGGAGGAGCGCACGGGCTACGAGCTCAAGACGGGCACGGAGCCCGAGATCACGTGGACGGGCCCCGGCTACGACCCCGTGGCACGGCCCGGCGTGAGCACCGCGTACCACGTCGGCTCGCTGGAGCTCGTCCGCGAGATCTACCAGCGCGTGGTGCGCTACGCCCGCGCGATGGGGATCGACATGATCGAGGGCGATTACGAGGACGCCGGCCAGCTCGAGCTGAACTTCATGTTCGACCGCGCCGACCTGACCGCCGACCGCCTCATCACCTACCGGCAGATCTGCGCCCAGGTGGCGCGGGAGCTGGCGATCGAGGTGACGTTCATGCCCAAGCCCACCGTCGGGATCATGGGCAACGGCTGCCACCACAACCTGTCGCTCTGGAAGGACGGCCAGAACGTCTTCGCCGAGCCCGGCCGGCGCGAGCTGCACATCACCGACACGGCGATGGCGGCGCTCGGCGGCCTGCTGGAGCACGCGGCCGAGTCGATGGCCGTCTACGCGAGCACGGTCAACTCGTACAAGCGCTACTGGGATGCGGGCCAGTTCGCGCCGTCGCGCGTGGACTGGGGCCTCGACGACCGCAGCCGCAGCGTGCGCGTGTCCGCCAGCGGCCGGCTCGAGCTGAAGCTGCCCGATTCGATCGTCAACCCCTATCTGTCGCACGCGCTGATCGCCGCCGCGCTGGAGGATGGCCTCGCGCGCGGCATCGACCCGGGTCCCGCACCCGAGCCGGGCGTGCCGGGGCCGGAGCGCTTCAGCCCGCTCCCCCTCACGCTCGGCGACGCGATCGAGCGCTTCGCCGCGAGCGACTGGGTGCGCGGGGCGCTCGGCGACGACCTCGCCGGCCTCTACGCGGAGTTCAAGCGCGACGAGTGGGCGCGCTTCTGCGGCGCCGTGACGGACTGGGAGATGGAGATGTACCGGAGCTGGGTCCCGTGAGCGCGCTGCCGCTGGTCACCGCAGGGGCGCTCACGCTCGGCTGCGGCGACATCGACGCGATGCCCTTGATGGGCCTCCTGCGCCCCGACGGCACGCGCCCCGGCTACGAGCCCGAGGCGGCGGCGCTCGTCGCCGCGGAGCTCGGCCTGCAGCTGACGTGGGTGCCGCTCGAGTGGAGCGCGTTCTACCCGGCGCTCCACGCGGGGCGCGTCGACGGCATCTGGTGCGGCCAGGGCATCACCGACCACCGCCGGACGCTGGCCGACTTCACCCGCCCGTACGCCGTGTTCAACGAGTCGCTCGTGACGCGCATCGAGAGCACGATCGCCAACCCGCTCGAGTGCGCCGGCCGGCGCATCGGCGCGATCGCCGAGAGCACGAACATGACCCTGACGGAGACGTTCCCCGGCGTCATCCCGGTGCCGTTCGACGGCGCCTCCGACGACGTCTACGCCGACATGATCGCCGCGACGCGCGCCGGCGAGATCGACGGCTTCGTCGACGACGACGTGGTGATGGTCACCCTCGACGCCGACCCCGAGCTCCGGCTCGCCTTCACGGTCGAGACGCGCAACCAGTGGGGCATCGCGGTACGCAGGGGCGACGACGCGCTGCGCGAGGCGCTCGACGGCGCGCTCACCACGATCATCGGCGACGGCTCGCTGCAAGCGGTGTGGGAGCGCTGCATGCCGGACCTGCCGTGGCCGCTCGGCTAGGGGCTACGCTGCCGGCATGCGCGCGCCCGTCATCGGCCTCACCGCGTTCCGGCGCGACCTGCCGACGTACCTCGGCGAGCAGACCGACCTCTACACGCTCGACCCGAACTACGCCGACGGCATCACGCGGGCGGGCGGACTGCCGCTGATCATCCCGCACAACGAGGACCCCGAGGCCGTCCTCGACCTGCTCGACGGCCTCGTGCTGACCGGCGGCGGCGACCTCGACCCGTCGCACTACGGCGCGGAGACCGAGACGGAGCTCGAGGACGCGAACGCGGGCGCCGACGCCTGGGAGCTCGCCTTGGCCCGCGGCGCGCGCGAGCGGCGCCTCCCCACGCTCGGGATCTGCCGCGGCATGCAGGCGCTCGCCGTCGTGTCCGGCGGGCGGATGGTGCAGGACCTGCAGGCCGAGCACGGGCACCCGCTGATCGCGCACACGCCCGAGGCGCTGATGGGCAGCCGTCACGACGTCCACCTCGCCCTCGACTCGCGCATCGCCGACGCGATGGGCCGCACCACGTTCCCGGTCAACTCGATCCACCACCAGGCCGTCGTCGACGCGGGCGACCTCGTGGTGACCGCGCAGGTCGGCCAGGTCGTGGAGGCGCTCGAGAGCGGCACCGACTGGCCGATGATCGGCGTGCAGTGGCACCCGGAGAAGATGCACGAGCCCGAGCAGCAGGCGCTCTTCGCCGAGCTCGTGGCGCAGGCGCGCGCCCGCGCGTAGTCCCCCACCTGTCGGATGGGCTCCGCCTGGCGTACACTCGCCGCATGAAGCGCATCGTCAACGGCGCCTGCCCGCTCGACTGCCCCGACACGTGCGGCTGGCAGATCACGGTCGAGGACGGGCGCGCCGTCGACATCCGCGGCCGCAAGGAGCATCCGTTCACCCGCGGCGCGCTGTGCGGCAAGGTGAACCGCTACCTCGACGCCGTCTACGCGCCGGACCGCCTGACGACCCCGCTCAAGCGCGTCGGGGCGAAGGGCGAGGGGCGCTTCCAGGAGATCGACTGGGACGAGGCGATCGGGCTCGCCGCCGACGGCATCCGCCAGGCATTCGACCGCCACGGCCCCGAGTCCGTGATGCCCTACTACTACGCGGGAACGCTCGGCGCCGTGCAGGGCTGGTCGCTCGGCGTGCGCCTGTTCCTGCACCTCGGCGCCACGCGCATGCTCGGGACGATCTGCACGGGCGCCGCGAGCGCCGCGCTGAAGGCGACGACGGGACGGCCGGTCGGCAACGACCCGGAGGATATCGAGCACGCCGAGCTGATCATCATCTGGGGCGCCAACCTGCTGACGAGCAACATGCACCAGTGGCACTTCGTCCACGCCGCCCAGGAGCGCGGCGCCCATGTCGTGGCGATCGATCCGCTGCCCACCGACACCGCCCGCCGCTGCGACGACCACCTGCAGCTCCTGCCGGGCACGGATGGCGCGCTCGCGATGGGCCTGATGGCCGCGGTCGCCGAGGCCGGCGCCGCGGACGAGGCGTGGCTCGCCGCGTACGCGGAGGGCTGGCCCGAGCTGCGGGAGCGGCTGGGCGAGTGGTCGGTGGAGCGCGCGGCCGAGATCTGCGGCCTCGACGTGATCGAGGTGCGCGGACTCGCCGACCGCATCATCACCAGCCGCCCCACTGCGATCCGCATCGGCCTCGGCATGCAGCGCCACTCGACCGCCGGCACCGCATTCCGCGCGATCTTGGCCCTCGGCGCGATCACCGGCGACTACGCCCGGGTCGGCGGCGGTCCGCTGGCGATGACGGGCGGCCACTTCGACGCCGTGCACAACGACCTCGAGCGGCCCGACGACCTGCCCGTGCCGCGCGCGCGCATCATCAACATGTCGCGCCTCGCCGAGGCCGTGACCGAGGCCGATCCCGCGCTCCACAGCCTCGTCGTCTGGGACACGAACCCGGCGGCTACCGTGCCCGACCAGCTGCGCCTGCGCCGCGGGCTGATGCGCGACGACCTGCACCTCACCGTGCTCGAGCAGCGCATGACGGACACCACGCTGTTCGCGGACGTCGTGCTGCCGGCGACGATGCAGACGGAGCACCTCGACATCCATCCCTCCTACGGGCACCACTACCTCGCGCTCAACCAGCCCGCCATCGAGCCCGTCGGCCAGTGCCTGCCCAACACCGAGATCTTCCGCCGCCTCGCCACCGCGCTCGGGCTCGACCACCCGCGTCTGCACCAGAGCGACGAGGAGCTCGTGCGCGACTACCTCGATACGGACGCGGCGCGCGCCCGCGGCATCACCGTCGGGTCGCTGGAGGCCGACGGATTCGCGCGCATCGACGATCTGCGCGGGCAGACGCCCTTCGCGGAGGGCGGGTTCCCCACGGCGAGCGGGCGCTTCCGCATCCTCTGCCCGGAGCTGGCCGAGCAGGGACTCGATCCCCTGCCGGGCTACGTGCCGCCGGTCGAAGCCGCCGACCCGACCCTCGCGGAGCGCTTCCCGCTGGTGCTGATCACGCCGGCGCAGCGGTTCTTCCTCAATTCCACGTTCGCCGATCTGCCCGGTCACCTGAAGATGACCGGCGAGCCGGCGGTCTTCCTGCACGCCGACGACGCCGCCGGGCGCGGGATCGAGGACGGCGATCTCGTCGAGGTCGCCAACGACCGCGGCGCCTTCCAGTGCCGTGCGGCGATCCACCCGCATGCCCGCTGCGGCGTGGCGTGGGCGTACAAGGCCTACTGGGCCAAGGACGGCGTCAACGGCGCCAACGTGAACGCCACGACGGCCGTGCGCGACGCCGACATGGGCGGCTCCCCCACGTTCCACGACAACCGCGTGGACGTGGCGCTCGTCGAGAAGGCCGTCGCGGCACCGGCCGCGCGCGCCGCACAGCCCGTCGGCGACTGAAACCCGCTAGCGCTTGTCCGGCTTCCCCTGCTTGGGGATCATCCCGCCCGGCGCCAGGCCGGCGAGGAAGCTCGCGACGCGGCTCGGCTCCTTGCCGACCGCCTCCTTCGCCTCCTTGGCGGCGACCCCCGTGCGCACCACGTGGGCGCCCACGTACCGGATCGGGTCGGGCGGGAAGCTGCCGGGCTGGCCGTTGACGAGCGCCGAGCCCGCGAGGCCGTCGCGCTCGCCGAGCGCCAGGTCGGCCAGGATGCGCCCGCCGAGCCGCGCCGGGCCGACGCCGTTGCCCGAGAAGCCCGCGCCGTACAGGATGTGCGGCCGGCCGCCGAGGTTGCCGAACAGCGGGATGCCCGTCGGCGAGCGGTCGATCGGACCGCTCCAGTCGTGGTCGATCGGCACGTCCGCCAGATTCGGATAGAGCCGGCGGAAGCCGCGCGTGACGTCGGCGGCCCGCTTCTCGTCGCGCTCGAAGCCGCGGCCCATGCGTCCGCCGAACGCGATGCCCCAGCCGCCCTTGCCGAAGGCGATACGCCCGTCCGCGGTGGTGCGGTAGTAGTGGATCTGCAGCTGGGAGTCGGAGATGCACTCGCCCCCGGTCCAGCCGATCTCCTCCAGGCGATCGGGGATCGGCGGCGTCGAGACCATGTCGCTGGTGATCGCGACGATCTTCCGGTGCAGCTCGCGCACGCCCGCGCTGTGGGCGTTGATCGCGAGGATGACGGTGTCGGCGGTGAGCGCGCCGTTCGGCGTGCGGATCACGGCTGGGCGTCGTCGGTCGAGCTCCACCATCGGCGTGTGCTCGTAGATGCGGACGCCGAGCTGCTGGGCGACGCGCGTGAGCCCCCGCACGAGATAGCCCGGGTGGACCGTGGCGCCCGATGGCTCGAGCACGCCCTCGAGGTGCACGGAGGAGCCGGTGCGGCGCGCGACCTCGTCGGGCGAGAGCCGCTGGAACGGATGCACGCCGAGACGCTCGCAGAGCTCCACGGTCGGCGTCCACGACCCGCGCTGCACCTCGGTCGCGGCGGTCCACAGCCAGCCGCCGCGGCGGAACTGCGCGTCGATCGAGTAGCGCTCGCACGCCTCGGCGATCTCCGTGATGGCGTCCTCCGAGGCCTGGGCGATCTCGACCGCCTCGCGCTCGCCGGCCAGCTTCACGAGCGTCGACAGCTTCGGCCACCAGCTCAGCACGAAGCCGCCGTTGCGCCCGGAGGCGCCGCCGCCGCAGACGTCGCGCTCGACGATCACCACGTCGAGACCCGGCTCGCGCTCCTTCAGCAGGATCGCCGTCCAGAGCCCCGTGAAGCCGCCGCCGACGATCGCCACGTCGGCCTTGTCGCCGCCGGTCAGCGGCGGGGCGTCGGTCGACCCCGTGTACGCCTGCTCGAGCCAGAGGGACCGGTGCTGCTCCGCCATCGCGCGGATCGTCGCATGGGTGCGGGGTCGCCGTCCACCGACGGTCCGTCGGAAGATGGTGGACAATTGGCGCATGCGGCCTCGCCTCGCCACGCTCGTCGCGCTGCTCGCGTGCATCGCGCTGCCCGCGACGGCGGCGGCGCAGGGCTCGATCGTCTCCGTCGACCCGAACGCCAACGCCGCGACGGGAACGGAGCCCGCCGCGAGCACGGCCGCGGATGGCGCCTCCACGACGCAAGACCCTGGGCAGGAGCAGCAGGGCGCCACCGTGGGCGACTACCGTCCGTCCAGGACCTTCGTCTACGACGCGCGCCTCGTGACCCGCGTCGGCGTGCGCCCGAAGCCCGGCGGTGGCAGGCTCATCGCCACGATGGCGCCGTGGATCGGCGGCACCGGCAATCCCGTCGACCTGCTGATCCTCGATGGCACCGTGATGGTACGCGGCGTGCCGTGGATCAAGGTGCTGCTGCCGAACCGGCCGAACGGCTCGACCGGGTGGATCAAGCAGGACAGCGTCGTCGTGCACGGGAACCCCATGCGCATCCGCATCTCGCTCTCCCAGCATCTCCTGCAGGTCTTCCGCAAGGGCACGATCGTCCACCGGGTCGGCGTCGCCCTCGGCGCCCCGTCCACGCCGACGCCGAGGGGCCATTTCGCGATCTACCAGAAGGTGCGCGAACCGTCCGACAGCCCGCTCGCCCCGTGGGCGCTGCACCTCACGGCTCATTCGAACGTGCTGTTCGAGTTCGCCGGCGGCCCCGGTCGCGTGGCTATCCACGGCGCCCGTGGGTCGCTGTGGGCGAAGGCCGGCACGAACCCGTCGCACGGGTGCATCCGCGTGCCGGATCCGGGCATCGGCGCCGTCGCCAACCTGGTCAGCCCCGGCACCCCGGTCGACATCGTCGCCTGAGCCGAATCAGACGTCGTCGAGCAGGAGCACGTGCACGCGGCCCGGCCCGTGCACGCCGAGGATCAGCGTCTTCTCGATGTCCGCGCTCCGGCTCGGGCCCGATTGGAAGGCGATCAGGCTCCCCGCTCCATCGAGTCGGTCGCCCGCGAAGAGATCGTGGAGTCCGTCGACGAGCTCGGACCGACGCACGAGGCACACGTGGGTCGGCGCGATCAGCGCGGCAGCGCGACCGGCCGAGGCAGCCGACGTGACGATCGACCCGGTCGCGGCGACGGCGGCGACGCAGCCGGTGACGGTCGCGTCGAGCGCTCCGGCGCGTGCCCGGTCCGAGGCGATCTCGGCGTAGCGCGCCGCCTCGATCCCGGCGGCCCGACAGGCGGCGAGCACCGCGTCCGCCGCCGGCGTGTCGTCGGCGACGGCCACGCGCGCCGCGCCCGCCAGCGCCCCCGCTGCGGCCGCCGCGGCACCGACGGCCGACACGCGCTCGACCGTGGCGCCGACGGCGGTGCACTCCCGCGCGAAGCGGTCGTACGGATCCTCCCCCGCGCGAAGCTCGGTCGGCGCATTCGGCGCGCGATCGCGCCCGGGCGGGCCGGGATCGTCGCCTCGCGGCGTGGCGCGCACCGCGGCGAGGAAGGACGCGCGGTCCGTCATCGCCCCTCCCGCCGCTGCACGAGCAGGTCGCGCTCGTCCGTCCACCGACGCAGTCCGGGCAGGCGGGTGCGCACCCGGCCGTCGCGCGCGAGCAGGCGGAGGGCGCCACGGGCAGCCGCCGTGCTTGCGCGGTAGAGGGCCGGACGGCTTGCCGCGAACGCCCACAGGTGGAAGCCCAGCTGTTCGCGGCGACGCGGCACGCGATCCTCGACCCGACGGCGGCGCAGGCCGAGCAGCAGATCGTGGAGCGGGATCCGGACCGGGCACACGTCGTCGCAGGCCGCGCACAGCGTCGAGGCCAGCGCGACCTCGCCGCCATCGCCGCTCCCGCGCAGGAGCGGCGTGAGCACCGCCCCGATCGGGCCGCCGTACACCCAGCCGTAGGCGTGCCCGCCGACCTGCCGGTAGACGGGGCAGATGTTCTGGCAGGCGCCGCAGCGGATGCAGTGGAGCGCCGACTCGAACTCGCCGCCGAGCAGCGAGGAGCGGCCCCCGTCGAGCAGGACCACGTGCGTCTGCTCCGGCCCGTCGGCCTCGCCGGCCGCGCGCGGCCCACCGGTCATCGTCACGTACGTCGTCACCAGCTGCCCGGTGCCGTGACCCGCCAGGAGCGGCAGCAGCACGGCGAGATCGCGGCGTCGCGGCAGCAGCTTCTCGATCCCCACGAGGGCGATGTGGATGCGCGGCAGCGACGTGGTGAGCCGGCCGTTGCCCTCGTTCGTGACCAGCGCGACCTCGCCCGTCTCGGCGATCAGGAAGTTGCCGCCGGAGATGCCGGCGTCGGCGGTGAGGAAGGCGTGCCGCAGGCCGGCCCGCGCGAACGCCGCCAGCGCCTCCGGGTCGTCGGGGAGCTCCTCGCCCGCCATCTCGCTGAACAGCGTCCGGATCTCGGCGCGCGTGCGGTGCAGGATCGGCGCGATCACGTGGCTCGGGCGGTCGCCCATCGCCTGCACGACGAACTCGCCGAGGTCGGTCTCGACCACGTCGACGCCTACGTCCTCGAGCGCGGAGTTGAGCGACACCTCCTCGGAGGCCATCGACTTCGACTTGACGACGCGCGCCACCCCCTCGCGCCGGCAGATGCCCGCCACGATCTCCCGCGCCTCGCCGGCGTCGGTCGCGAAGTGCACGGTCGTCCCGTTCGCCTCGGCCTGCGCGATCCACTGCTCGAGGTACGCGGGCAGGTTCGCGACCGCGTGCGCGCGGATGCGCTGCCCCTCGTCGCGCAGCGCCTCGTGGTCGACGCCGACGAAGCGTCCGTGCATCGAGGCGAGCGCGTGGTCGGTGGCCTTCGGGATCGCGGTCCGCTGGAACGGCCGCGCGAGCCCCTCCCGCATGCGGTCGGCGAGGGCGGTCTCGGTGAGCGGGTCCTCCGTCGGCCGGTGCGCCGGCGCCGCCCAGCCGGGCGGGAGCGGGCGTCCGCCGATCTCGCGCTCGGTCGCGCTCACGGCAGCGCCTCGCGGACGAGCGTGGCGACGTGCACCGCGCGCAACGGGCTGCCGGTGCGGGACAGCCGCCCGCCGAGCTGCATCAGGCAACCGGGGTCCGACGACACCAGCAGGTCGATGCCAGCTGCCTCGGCGTCGGCGAGCTTGGCGTCCGTCATGGCGACCGAGACGTCGGCGTAGCCCGTGCTGAAGCGCCCGCCGAAGCCGCAGCAGCGGTCCGCACCCTCGACCTCGACGAGCGATACGCCGTCGATCGCACTGATCACCGTGCGGGGCGCGTCGTGGATGCGCAGCTCGCGGAGCATGTGGCACGAGTCGTGGTAGCCCACGCGCGCCTCGAGGCGCGGCGCGAGCGACCGCAGCGCCTCGGCGTGGTCGGCGAGGTACGACGAGAGCTCGCGCGTGCGGCGGGCGACGCGCTCCGCGGCGTCGTGGTCCGCGGATCCCGCGAAGAGCTCGCGCCAGTGCACGCGGATCATGCTGGTGCACGAGCCAGACGCCAGCAGGATCGGGTCCTCCGTGCCGTCGTCGAGCGCGCGCAGGGTCGCCCGGGCCGCGGAGCGCGCCGGCGACGCATGCCCGGCGTTGAACGCGGGCTGTCCGCAGCACGTGGCGCCGCCCGGCGGGCGGACGGCCACGCCGAGGCGCTCCAGGACGACGGTGGCGTCGGCCACCGTCTGCGACGCGACGACATCGCCGAGGCAGGTCGGGAACAGGACGACGCTCGGCACAGCCACATGATCCGCGATCGCACCCCCTCCTGTCCACGGCGTGGGCCGGGGAGGGCGATCCGGAGGGAACGCGAGGGCCCGCCCACCGAGGTGGACGAGCCCTGGCGTTCCCCCACACTGAAGTTCGCAGGGCCGTCGGCGGCGGATCAGTGCAGGGGCACGATGCGAGCGTCGAGCGCGATCGCCCCAGACCCCGTGGCGCGCAGCGGATTGATCTCGACCTCGCCGATCTCGGGGTGCGCGATCAGCAGGTCGCCGAGCCGGCAGGCGATCCGCGCCACGGCGTCGAGAGCGACCGGCTCCTGCCCGCGCGCACCCGCGAGGAGCGGGAACGCGCGCAGCGTGCGGATCAGGCCGGCCAGGTGCACGGGATCGGTCGGCGCGGGTGCGAGCACGACGTCGTCGAGGATCTCCACGAAGACGCCGCCGACGCCCACCAGGAGGACCGGGCCGAAGGCGGGATCCCGCTTGGCGCCGAGCACGAGGTCGACGCCACCCGGCTCCGCCATGCGCTCCACCCAGATGCCGTCGAGGGCGATCCCCGACGCCTCGGTGACGCGGTGCAGCATCGCGTCGAACGTCTCGGCGGCCACCTCGGGGGTCGAGACGCCGAGCACGACACCGCCGGCATCGGTCTTGTGGAGCAGCTCGGCCGCCACGGCCTTCATCGCCGCCGGGGCGCCGACACGGGTGAGGATCTCCGCCGCCTCCGCTGCGGAAGCCGCGAGCGCACCCTCCGGGAACGGGATGCCGAGCTCCGCCAGCGCGGCGCGGGCCTCGGGGTAGGCCGGGCGGGCCGACAGCGCCCGCTCGGGCACCGGCGCTGCGGCTCCCCCGGTCACGAGCGGCGGGCGGTCCAGACGCGTGAGCGCCGCGACGGCCTGCTCGATGCGCGGGAAGACGGGCAGTCCGATCTCCTTCATGCGGATGATCGATCTGTTGCCGCTGGGCTCCTCCATCGACTGGATCGCGACCGGCTTGCCGTGCTTGGCGGCGGACCCGGCGATGGCGTCGACGACTTCGAGCTCGGCGCTCTCCGATTCCGGGTGGTACGCGCCGTACCCGCCGAAGTACCCGGACATCACGACGGCATCGACCTCATCGGAGGCGAGCATCGCGTCGACGAGGCCGTGGAAGCACCACAGCATCGAGCCGTCCGCGCCCGCGAGGTCGACGGGATTGGCCGCGGCGTTGTGCTTGAGGTGCGGCTGCATGGCCTGCTTCGTGGCCTCGGACAGGTCGGCCATCTCGAGGCCCGACTCGATCACGGTGTCGGCGGCGACCACGCCGTGCCCGCCGCCGTCGGCGACGACCCCGATGCGTCGGCGGCCGAGGCCGTAGCCCGTGCGCAGCGTGGCGACGGCGTCCACGAACTCGCCCGGCGTGTCGACCACCACGGCGCCGGCGTCGCGGCAGATGGCCCGCAGCACGCGCGACTCCGCCGCCAGGTTGCCCGTGTGCGAGGCGGCGGCGTGGGCGCCCGCGGCGGTGCGCCCGGCGGCGAACAGCACCACGGGCTTGCGCGCGGCCGCCTCGCGCACCGCGTCGGCGAAGGCCGCACCGTCGCGTGGCGATTCGACGTAGGCGCCGACCACGCGCGTCGCGTCATGGTGGGCGAAGTCGCGGATCACGTCGCCGATCGTGAGATCGGCCTGGTTGCCGACGCTGGCGAAGCGCGTGAGGCCGAGCCCCTGGTGCTCGAGCAGCAGCGCGACCTCGAGGGCGAGATTGCCGCTCTGCGTGGCCAGCGCGAGGTCGCCGGACGGGAACGTGCCGCCGTACACGTTGAGGCTCGTCGCGTCGTCGTAGAGGCCGAGGCAGTTCGGCCCGAGCAGGACCGCGCCCGCCGCGCGAACCTCCTCCACGATCGCCTCCTGCACGACGCGTCCCTCCTCGCTCGTCTCGCCGAACCCCGACGTGATGATCACGAGCGCCTTGGCGCCGAGCGCGAGCGATTGCGTGACCGCCTCGGGCACGGCTGGCGCGGGCACGACGATCACGGCGAGGTCGATCGCGGCGTCGACGTCGGCGATCGACGTCAGCGCGGTGACGCCGTAGAGCTCGCCGCCGCGCAGGTTGACGAAATGCGTGTCGCGCAGGTGGCGCGTCTCGCCGAACGACTTCGTCACCCAGCCGCCCCACTTCATGGTGTCGGCCGTGGCGCCCACGAGCAGCACGCTCCGAGGCTCGAACAGCGGCCTCAGGTCGCGGCGCGCGCTCACGTCCACGCCTCCGCGTCCACGGCCAGCGTGGCCGGCACGCCGCGCTTGACGAGCGCGTTGGCGACGATCAGGCGCTGGATCTCCGACGTCCCCTCCCAGATGCGATCCACGCGCAGCTCGCGCAGCAGCCGCTCGGCCGCGTTGCGTCGCATGTAGCCGCGCCCGCCCCACGTCTGCACCGCGCGGTCGGCGCACACCCACGCGCGCTCGCTGGCGAACAGCTTGGCCATGGCCGCACGCGCGTGCACGAGCTTCGGGGGCGCTCCATCGTCCGCCATCTGCGCGCACTGGTAGGTGAGGAGGCGCGCGGCGACGCAATCGGCCGCGGAGTCGGCGAGCGGGAAGCTCACACCCTGGAAGTCCATGATCGGCTGGCCGAACTGCCGGCGCTCGGTGGCCCAGCCGACCGCCTCGTCGAGCAGGCGCTGCATCGCGCCGACGCAGCGCGCGGCGATATGGATGCGCTCCTCGACGAACCACGCGTGCTGCCCCGCGGCGCCCTGCCCGACCTGGTCGGGGCCGCCGAGCACCGCCGACTCGGGCACGACGCAGTCCAGCCGGTAGGTCGGGTGCCCGTCGGGGAAGACGTGCGTGAAACCGGGGTCGTCCACGATCTCGACGCCGTCGCGGGGCAGGTCGACGAGGAAGAGGGTCGGCAGGAAGGCGCCTCCCTCGAGGACGTTCGCCATCACGATCAGGTAGTCGGCGTGATCGCCGCTCGTCACGAACCACTTCTCGCCGCGGATCCGGAAGCCGCCGTCCACCCGCTCGGCGATCGCCTTGATGCCCGTGGCGTCGGAGCCGGCGTCGCGCTCGGTGACGGCGTAGGCGTCGGCGCGCTCACCGGCCAGCGTGGGCCGGAGATGCGTCTCGATCTGCTCGGGCGTGCCCAGCGCGAGCACGTTGTAGGCGCCGCCCATCAGCCACCAGAGGCCGTTGGTCACGCGGCCGAGCTGCTCGTGCACGAGCACGTGCTCGAGCATCGACCAGCCCTGCCCGCCGTGCTCGGGCGCGTGGTTGCCGCCGACCAGCCGAAGCTCGCGCGCGAGGACGCGGATCTCGGCCTTGACGTCGTCGGGCACGCGTCCACCCGCCTCCTCGGCGGCCACCTCGTGCGGGAGCAGCGCGTCGGCGAACCGGCGGGCGCGGTCCCGCAGATCCTGCTGCTCGGGGGTCAGCGAGAAGTCCATGCGCTCCGCTCAGCCGTCGCCGAGCACGATCAGCCCGTCCAGCGCGACACCGGCGCCATCGCGGATCACGAGCGGGTTGACGTCGATCTCGACCACGCGCGGGAAGTCGTGCGCCACGCGGCCGAGGGCGACGAGCGTGTCGGCCACGATGCCGATCTCGTCGTCGGACAGGCGGTGCGCGAGCGGACCGACGGAGCGCACGAGGCGCTCGGCATCGCCCTGCGAGATCGGCCCGAGCGCGGCACGCGCCGTCTCCCCGACCGCCTCGGCCCACGCGCCGCCGACGCCGACGACCACGATGGGGCCGTACAGCGGGTCGCGCACGAGTCCGCAGAGGACCTCAGCGCCACCGCGGATCTCCTCGCACACCAGCACCGGCGCGCCGATCCGCTCCGCGGCCGCCGCCGCGCGGTCGGGATCGGTGCAGCCGAGGATCACGCCGCCGTGCTTCTCCTTGTGGGCGGGGCCGTCGACCTTGACGACGACGGTGGCGTTGATCTCCTCGGCGGCGGCGCGCGCCGCCGCGGAGTCCGCGGCGCGGATCTCGCGCGGCGCCCGCACGCCGTAGCGCGCGAGAACGGCCTTCGCGTCTGCTTCGGCCAGGTGCCCGGCCTCGCGCTCGAGCTCGGGGCACGAGGGCCGCTCCCACGCGGCGGGCGACTCCGGGCGCGTCGGCGTCCAGCGCGCGGCCCGCGCGATCGCGCGCATGCCCATGCCAGCGCCGATCAGCACCGGCACACCGCCGCGCGCGGCGTTGAGAATGGCGTCATCGGACGGGTCGGACACGGCCGTGGAGAGCACGGCGCAGAAGGCGTCGTGCGCGAGCGCGGCGTCGGCCATCACCGCGCAGGCGTCCTCGGCGTTGTCGCGCTCGCCGTTGGAGAAGCGCCACGACTGGTCGATGTTGATCACGACGTTGTCGACCGCGGGATGGCGCGCGCAGCGCGCGACGACGTCGCGGACGATCTCCGCCGGCTCGCCGAAGGCCCAGTAGTCGATCGGGTTGTGGACGCCGTGGAAGGGCCAGGCGGCGTCGATCTCGGCCGCCAGGTCGTCCGGCAGCGTCATCAGCGGCATCCCGGCCGCATCGGCGACGTCGGCGACGAGCTCGGCCTCGCCGCCCGAGTTCGTCAGCAGCACCGTGCGCAGGCCCTTCGGCCGCCGCGGCGTGCCGAGCACCTCGAGCTGCTCGAGCCAATCGCCGTAGTCGTCGACGCGGATCGCGCCGTACGAGCGGCAGAGCGCGTCGAAGGCGCGATCGGAGCCGACGATGGCGCCGGTGTGGGCCATCGCGTTGCGCGCCGCCACCTCCGAGCGACCGACCTTCAGGATCACGACCGGCTTGCCGGCGTCGGACGCGCGCTCGAGCGCGCCGCGGAACGCGTCGGGGCGCCGCACCGCCTCCAGGAACAGGCCGATCGCCCGCGTACGCTCGTCCTCGACGTGGAACGCGAGCCAGTCGGCCGCGTCGCGGCTCGTCTCGGAGCCGATCGAGACGACGCTGCGGAACCCGACGCGCGGGCCGAGCGCGAGCACGGCCTCGCCGATCGAGCCGGAGCCGACGATCGCCGCCACGCCACCATCGCGAAAGCCCGGGCAGATCGTGCCCATCCAGGGCGACGGGCGCTCGGGCACGGCGATGCCCATGCAGTTGATGCCGACGCACACGGCGTCGGCCGCCACGAGGCGCTCGCGCACGACGGCGCGCGCCGCGTCGCCCTCCTCGCCGGCCGCCTCGGCACCGAGGCCGGGAATCGTGAACACGCGATGCCCCGCCGCCAGCGCCTCGTCGAGGGCCGGGACGATCGTGCGCGGGCCCAGCGCGATCGCCACGACGTCGGGCGCGAACGGCACGTCGTGGATGCTGGGGACGCAGCGATGGCCGGCGGCCTCGTCGCGCGTCGGGTGGACGCCGATCACCTCGCCGCCGTGCGTGCTGAGGTTGCGGAGCAGCGTGTAGCCAGGCCCACGCTCGGAGGCGCCCACGACGGCGGCCCGGCGGATGTCCAGCAGCGGGGCGAGGTCGGTGCGCAGGGCGTCGGTCAACGGTTCTCCAAGAGGTCTTCCAGCTGGCGGGAGCGTGCCGCATCCTCGGGATCGAGGTGGAGCACGCCCGGGGCGAGACGGTACTGGTCGCGGAGGATCTCCGCGAGAATCGTCGCCTCGAGCGGCGCCACGCCGGCGGCCGTGCCGCGCTCGACGAGGGCGGTCAGCGCGGCGAGGTACGCGAGCCACGCGGCGGCGTCGCCCGTGCGGATCAGCTCGGCGATGCGCTCCTCGCCGAGGGCGTCCTCGGGCTCCCCGAGCGCACCCGCGATGCGCGCCACGAGCAGCGGGCCGAAGCGCTCCACCTCCGGCGTGAGACCGAGCCAGTCGTGGCGCCCGTACCTAGGCCGGGTCATCGATGCCCGGCACGGCCGCGCGCAGGAGATCGTGGAAGTGCCCGATCGCGTTCTCGTTGTCGTTCAGCACCCCGCGCGTGTACGTGAGGGACCCGAGCCCCGCCTGGACGCCGTCGCACAGCTCCACGTCCTCGTCCATCACCTCGCCATTGAGGTGCAGGTTGATGCGCCGCACCGCGCGGTCGCGCAGCGTCTCGTCGGGCGAGCGGAAGATGATCTGGAGCGTGCGGGTCTCCAGCGGCGCGAGCGGCTGCATCTGCCAAGTGTCGATCGACTCGGGATAGACGTCGACGAACTGGCCGGGCCACAGGTGGAGGTACGTCCACTGCCCGGCGAGCTCCTCCGGGAAGCCGCGCATCGGCCGGTGCAGGCGCTGGTAGAGGTTCTCGAGGAGGTCGCGCGACGGGTTGTCGCGCAGCGGACCGTCGATCCAGGCCCCGCGCTCGTAGAGCGTGGCCCGGTAGCGCGGGTAGTCGAGCAGGCGCAGCAGGCCGGGGTGCCCGATCGGCACGTGATAGCCCTCGAGGTAGTTGTCGGAGAGCGTCTTCCAGTTGTGCGCGTAGGTGTCGTAGAGCCGCGCCGTGCGGGCCTCCGGGATCAGCGCGCGGGCGTCGCCGGCGCGCCGGGTGCGCAGCACGTCGGGCAGGCCGCGCAGGATCTCACGCGGCTGCCAGTCACGCGTCGTGCTGGGCACGAGACGCTCGATGCCGAGCGACTCGAGGCGCACGCAGAGCTCCTCGCCGAACCACTTGCGGATCGGCACGGCGGCCGGATCCATGTTCACGAAGACGAGGCCGCCGAGCTCGGCGACGGCGAACTCGGGCAGGCGCACATCGTCGCGATCGAAGTCCTCGCCGAAGCCGCGCCCCTCGGGCATCGCCGCCAGCGTGCCGTCGAGGCGGTACGTCCAGCCGTGGTACGGGCAGCGCAGAACCTTGCCGCAGGAGCCGCTGCCGCTGGCGAGGCGCGCCGCGCGATGGCGGCACACGTTCGAGAACGCCCGCAGCACGCCGTCCTCGCCGCGCACGGCCACGACCGGCTCGCCGCCGATCTCGCCGGCGGCGAAGTCGCCCGGCGCCGCGACCTCGGCGACGTGGCCGACGATCATCCAGGCGCGCGCGAACACCTCGCGTCGCTCCCGCTCGAAGATCGCGGGGTCGGCGTACGCCTTCGCGTGCAGCGTCAGGCGCGCACCGCCCGGCCGGGTCGTCTTCGCGCGCCGTCGCGTGGCGCTCACGTCAGCCGCCCGTCGCGTCCAGGTGCAGGATCTCGCGCATCGCCACCTCGAGCTCGGCGAGCGCCTGCTCGCGCGGCAGCCGTCCGATCAGCACGTGGATGCCGAGACCGTCGATCAGCGCCGTCAGGCGCAGCGCGGCCGAGGGCGAATCGACCTCGGCGGGCACGCGGTCGGCGTCCTTCGCCTCCGTGATCAGGGCGGCCAGCAGGCCGACCCAGCGACCCGCACGGGCGGCGACCGAGGCGCGCGAGTCCTCGCGGAAGATCGCGCTGCGCTCCATCTCGCTCCACAGCACCCAGCCCTCGCGGACGCCCTCGTCCTCGGAGAGCTCTTGCGCCAGCACATCGCGGATGCGCTCGACCGGGTCGGCGATGTCCGCCAGGCGCTGCGCGGACCGGGCGGTCTCGCGCCGGTCATGGTGCTCGAAGGCGAGGCGGATCAGGTCCTCGCGCGTGGCGAAGTAGTAGTGCAGCAGCGCGCTCGAGACGTCGGCCTCGCGCGCCACGGCCGCCATGCGCAGGCCGTCGGCGCCGTCGCGCGCGATCACGCGGCAGGTGCAATCGAGGATCTGCGAGCGGCGGTCCTCGTCGCTCGCCAGCGCCTCCGGCTCCCTGACTGCAGAGTCAGTCATCCGCCGGACTCTAGCGCAGCGGTCGCGTCGGCGTCAGGCGGCGGATGCCACGGCCGCGAGGGCCGCCTCGTACGCCGAGTCGCCGGGACGCAGCCAGTTGGCGAGCTTGTACTGCGCCCGCGCGGCGACGAGGTCGCCCAGCCCCTGGTGCGCCCGCCCCAGCAGGAAGTAGGCGTAGTGGTCGTTCGGCGCGCAGTCCACGGCGGCCTGCGCCTCGGGCAGCGCGTCGCGGTAGCGATGCGCGCGCAGGTACGCGACGGCGAGCGACTCGCGGATCGATCCCTGCGCCGGCGAGATGTTGCGCGCCTCCTCGAGCGGCGGGATCGCCGCCAGGTACTCCCCCGCCGCCAGGTGCGAGCGACCCTGCGCGTAGAGGTCGTACAGCTCCATCGCCCGATTCTACTCCGGGGAGGGAACGCCGCCGGTGGCCCGGAACAGGCGGTCGAGCAGCCGGTACGTGATGCCCCAGAGCACCACGTCCTGGGCCTCGGCGTGCGGCAGGCGGTAGGCGGAGACCCGCGTGGGCGCCTCCGGCACCTCGGCCGAGACCCACGCGAGGTCGGCGAACGGCGTCCACCACGCCATCGCGATCTCCTCGGACAGCACGAGCTCAACGGGCTCCGTCACGTGCGCCACGTACGCCGCGATCGTGATCGGGAACGTGCGCGGCCGCAGCGGCTCGAGCATGCCGAGCACGGTGCCATGGCGGAGCGGGTCGAAGCCGACCTCCTCGAGCGTCTCGCGCGCCGCCGCCGCGAGCGCGTCCGCGTCGTGCTCCTCGACCCCGCCGCCCGGGAGCCCCACGTGCCCCGACCAGGGATCGCCCTCGCGCGTGGCGCGCCGGCAGAGCAGGAGCTCGGTGCCGCGGGGTCCCTCGCGCAGGCACACCATGACGCTCGCGGTCGCGTCGTCGGGATGGCGGCCGAGCGTCGGCGCGAGCGCCGCGGCCACCTCGGCGATGTCGGGGACGGGCGCCACGCCCCGAGCCTACCGCGCCCGCCAGCGCCCGGGTACGCTGCGGGCATGGAGCGGCTGTGGGCACCGTGGCGCCTCGAGTTCGTCAAGAGCGCGTCGGGGCACGATCCGCTCGAGTGCATCTTCTGCGCCGCGCCCCAGCAGGAGGACGATCGCGCCGCGCTGATCCTCCACCGCGGCGAGACGTGCTTCGTCCTGCTCAACCTCTACCCGTACGCCAACGGGCACCTGATGGTCGCGCCGTACCGCCACCTCGCCGCGCCCAGCGACCTCGACGCGGCCGAGCGCGCCGAGCTGTGGGACCTCCTCGACCGCTCCCTCGACGTGCTCGACCGCACGTTCCAGCCGCACGGCGCCAACGCGGGCCTCAACCTCGGCCGCAGCGCCGGCGCGGGCATCGAGGGGCACCTCCACCTCCACGTCGTGCCGCGCTGGAACGGCGACACGAACTTCATGCCCGTCCTCGCCGACACGCGCGTGATGCCGCAGCACCTCGACGAGACCTGGCGTCTCCTGCGCGACGCATGGGTACCCTCTGCCCCATGACGCTCGATCCCGCCATCTTCAAGGCCTACGACGTCCGCGGCATCGTCCCGGACCAGTTCGATCCCGAGGGCGCGTACCGCGTCGCCCGCGCCTACGTGGAGGTGTTCCGCGCCAAGCGCATCGCGATCGGGCACGACATGCGCCTGTCGTCGCCGGCGCTGGCCGAGGCCGCGGTGCGCGGGGCGACCGACGGCGGGGCCGACGTCTCCGTGCTCGGGCAGATCGGGACGGAGATGCTGTACTTCGCCGTCGCCGACGGCGGGCTCGACGGCGGGCTGATCGTCACCGCCTCGCACAATCCCGCCGAGTACAACGGCATGAAGATCGTCCGCGCCGAGGCCCAGCCCGTCGGCAGCGCGTCGGGCCTCAACGAGGTCAAGAAGATGGCGCTCGGCGACGACCCGCTGCCCCCGGTGGCGACCCCCGGCACGGCGACCCCCCTGGACGTGCTGCCCGGGTACGCCGAGAAGATGCTCTCGCTGATCGACCTCGCGTCGATCAAGCCGCTCAAGGTCGTCCTCGACGGCGGCAGCGGCATGGCCGGCACGATGCTCGGCCCGATCCTCGAGCGCCTGCCGGTCGAGGCCGTCGAGTGCTTCCTCGAGCCCGATGGTGCCTTCCCCGACCACCAGCCGAACCCGCTGCTCGAGGAGAACCGCGCGTTCATCGTGGAGCAGGTCAAGGCGCATCCGGGATCGATCGGGATCGCCTGGGACGGCGACGCCGACCGCTGCTTCTTCATCGACGAGGAGGGCGAGTTCGTCGACGGCGACTTCATGACGGCGCTGCTCGCGGAGGAGGTGCTCAAGCACCACCCGGGCGCCACGATCCTCTACGACATCCGCGCCTCGCTGGCGGTGCCCGACACGATCACGCGCTGCGGCGGCGTCCCCGAGGTGTCGCGCGTGGGCCACGCCTTCATCAAGGTCGCGATTCGCGAGAAGCACGGCACCTTCGCCGGCGAGGTCTCGGGGCACTACTACTTCGGCGAGTTCTACGGGGTCGACACGGGCATCCTCCCCGCCCTGCTCGTGCTGCAGCTCGTCTCGCGCAGCGGCACGACGCTGCACGAGCTGCTCCGGCCGCTGCGGGAGCGGTACTTCATCACCGGCGAGATCAACAGCCCCGTGCCCGACGTCGCGCTCAAGCTCCAGGACCTGAAGGACCGCTACGGGCCCGGCGCGCGCATCTCGCACCTCGACGGGATCACCATCGAGCACGACACGTGGCGCTTCAACGTGCGCCCGTCGAACACCGAGCCGCTCCTGCGCCTCAACCTCGAGGCGCAGAGCGAGGCCGAGATGATCGAGCGCCGCGACGAGGTGCTGGGGGTCATCCGCTCGTGAGCGCGGACGCCGCGGTGGTCGCCGCCGTGCAGGCGATCGTGGACGGCGCGGACGAGGCCGATCAGATCCTGCTCGCGACGATCGCGCACCTCGCCGAGCGCTACGGCGCCGGCGTCGGACTGCGCTTCGTGGAGGAGGGCGTCTTCACCGACGGTCCGTGGGCCGGCGGCGCCGGCGACGTGCGCACCGAGGTGCCGATCCACTACGACGGCGAGCTCGTCGGCGAGTTCATCACCGCCGCCGAGCTCGATGACGACGCACGCGCCACGTTCGAGGCCGTCGCGGGCGTCGTCGGCGACTACTGCCTCGTCGGCTGGGACATCGGCGGCGAGGACTGGGAGCCGTAGGCCCTAGAGGCCGCCGCTCGTGCGCTGCTCGCGCTGGAGCAGTTCGCGGTCGAGCATGTCGCGCATGTCGTGCGGGTCGTTGATGCCCCGCAGCGCGAGCTCCGAATCGCCCGTCTCGCTGCCGGCGGTGTCGAACTCGATGTCGCCGAAGTTGAGGATGCGCCCGTAGAAGCCCTGCCGCGTGTTGACGTTCTGGATGCGGTCGATGCTGGCGCTGCGCTCGTTGCGGTTGGCGATGCCGCGCCGCACGATCACGCGGCGGCTCGTGACGGTGTAGGCGCTGTCGAGGCGCCTGATCCAGGCGAGGACGACGACGCCGGCGATGAAGATCACGGTGGCGGCGAAGAACCAGGCGATTGGCACGTCGACGATGCGGTCCGTGAGGATGCCGACCACGAGCGGGATCAACCCGACCAGGCCCCACTTGAGCATGAAGGAGACCGACCACTTCCAGGTCGGGCGCCCCTGCCAGATCAGATTCTCGCCCTCCAGGATCTCCGCCACGTGCACGCCTCTCGTCGGGTACAGCCGGACGGTACATGACGCCCGCGCGCCCGTGACCCGCTCGGCGGGCGGTGATACCGTCCCGGCATGGACGCGTACGACGTCGTCGTGATCGGCAGCGGGCTGGTCGGCGCCTCGACCGCCAACGCCCTGATGCGGCGCGACGCCGGGCGCGTGCTGCTGCTCGACCGCGGGAACGCCGGCGGCGGCGACTCGGGACTGACCTTCGGCATGGTGCGCCGCCACTACACGAATCCGGTGCTGATCCGCATGTCGATGGCGGGCACCGAGATCCTCCGCGACTGGGATGCCGAGGTCGGCGTGGGGACAGCCGCGTACGTGCCGACGGGATATCTGCTGCCCGTGCCGGAGCGTCTGCTCGACGCCTGTCGTGCGAACGTGGAGCGCCAGCAGGGCCTCGGCCTCGAGACGCGCCTGCTCGCCCCCGACGAGATCCGGGACGTGGAGCCCCTGCTGTCCACGGAGGGCGTGGCGGCGGCCGCCTACGAGCCCGCTGGCGGCGTCTGCGACAGCCGCCTGATGATCGACTCGTGGATCCTCGACGCGCTCGGCCGCGGCCTCGAGCTGCGCCAGCACGCGCCGGTCGCCGAGATCGTGATGGCCGGCGGGCGCGCCACCGGCGTGCGGCTCGCCAGCGGCGAGGAGATCGCAGCGGGGCAGGTCGTGGTCGCCACCGGCGGCTGGTCGCCCGAGCTCCTCGCCGGCGTCTGGGAGGTGCCGTTCAGCCTCGTGCGCATTCAGGTCGCCGTGCTGCGCCTCGCCCCCGGCCAGGTGGCGCCCGCGGCGGTCACCAGCGATGCCGTCTCCAACGTGGTCGTGCGCGCCGCCGCCGGCCGCGACATCTGGGTGGTCGCGTACCAGCCGGACACGCCCGTGATCGAGGTGCGCGACGACTGCCAGCTGCCGCTGCTCGACGGCTACGAGGCTGCGATCCGCGGCCCGCTCGGCGAGCGGTTCCCCTCGCTCGGCGACGCGCCGCTCGTCGGCGGCTGGGGCGGCGCCTACGACGCCACGCCGGACTGGCACCCGCTCGTCGGCCGCGTGCCCGACACCGAGGGCCTCTGGATCTGCGCGGGCTGGTCGGGCCACGGCCTCAAGTCGACGCCGGCCGCCGGCCGCGTGATGGCCGATCTCCTGACGGGATCCCAGCCGTTGATCGACGTCGCGGACCTCGACCCGGCGCGCTTCGCCCGCGGCTTCGAGAACCCCTGCGCGTACGGCCCGGGCGCGCGCGCCTAGTCGCGCTCGCCCGGCGTGACGCGGAAGGCGTCGACGACGGACTCGATCTGGCGCAGCGAGTTGAGCACGCTCTTGAGCTCGCGCAGGTCGCCGATCTCGAGCACGTACCAGTTGCGCGACATGCCCTCGCTCACGTGGCCGCCGTACTCGACCACGTTGCAGCCGTGCTCGGCGACGGTGCGGCCCACGTCCTCGAGCAGGCGCGGGCGGTCCCATGCCTCGACCGAGATGCCCACGCGGAAGGACGCCTCGGGATCCTCGCCGCTCCACGCCACCTGCGTCATGCGCTCCGGCGTGCGCGCCAGCTGGCGTGAGTTCGGGCAATCGCCGCGGTGGATCGTGATCCCGCGTCCGACCGAGATGTACCCGACGATGTCGTCGCCCGGCACGGGGGTGCAGCACTTCGCCATCCGCACCATCACCCCGGCGTCGGCCACGCCGTCGACGACGATGCCGTACGAGTTCGAGGCGAGGGCGCGACTGCGGCCGCCCGTGCGACGCGCCGGCGTCGGCGCGGTCTCGACCTCCTCCGTCTTGAGGTGCGCGAGCAGCTTCTGGATCACCTGCGGGACGGTGATGTTGCCCGTCCCGAGCGCGACGTAGAACTCCTCGGCCTTGCGGTAGCCCATCTCGCGCATGACGCCGGCGAGCACCGGCGATGAGGCGATGCGCTGGGTCGGCAGCTTGTTCTGCCGGAGCGCGGCCTGCAGCAGGTCGCGGCCCTTCTGCTCCGTGTCCTCGCGCTGCTCGCGCGCGAACCACGCGCGGATCTTGTTGCGCGCGCGGTTCGTGGTGACGATGCCCATCCAGTCGCGCGAGGGGCCGCGGTCGCCCTTCGAGGTGAGCACCTCGACGATATCGCCCGACCGCAGCGTGGCCGACAGCGGCACGATGCGCCCGTTGACCTTCGCGCCGACGCAGCGGTGGCCGACGTCGGTGTGGACGGCGTAGGCGAAGTCGAGCGGCGTGGCCCCCGCGGCGAGCGCCTTGAGCTCGCCCTTCGGCGTGAAGACGAACACCTCGTCGTCGACGAGTCCCGTCCGCAGATCGGCGAGGAAGCCCTCGCCCTCCGGCGCCTCCACGAGGTCGGCCAGCCACTCCGTCGCGACGGGCGTGCGCTCCTTGTAGAGCCAGTGCGCGGCCACGCCGAACTCGGCGCGCTGGTGCATCTGCAGCGTGCGCACCTGGATCTCGAGCGGCTTGCCGTGCGGGCCGATGATCGTCGTGTGGAGCGACTGGTAGCCGTTCGACTTGGGAACCGCGATGTAGTCCTTGAAGCGGCCCGGCATCGGCTTCCAGAGCGCGTGGATCACGCCGATCGTGCCGTAGCACTCGCGATCGGTGTCGACGAGGACCCGCATCGCGGTGAGGTCGTAGATCTCGTTGAACTCCTTGCCGCGCCGCGTCATCTTCTCGTAGATCGAGTAGAAGTGCTTGGCGCGCCCGGAGATGGCGGCGCCGATGCTGACGCCGCGCAGCTCCTCCATCAGCGTCTCGCCGGCCTCGCTGACGAACCGCTCGCGGTCGGCGCGGCGCTCGTTGACCATCGACTCGATCTCGGCGTACTTGCGCGGGTAGAGCGTGGCGAAGGCGAGGTCCTCGAGCTCCCACTTGATGGAGTGGATGCCGAGGCGGTGCGCGAGCGGCGCGTAGACCTCGAGCGTCTCCTTGGCCTTCTGGAGCTGCTTCTGCTTGCCGAGGAACGACAGCGTCCGCATGTTGTGCAGCCGGTCGGCGAGCTTGATCACGATGACGCGGATGTCCTCGGCCATCGAGAGGATCATCTTGCGGTAGTTCTCCGCCTCCGCCTCCTCGCGCGAGGCGAACTGGATCTTCGAGAGCTTGGTGACGCCCTCGACGAGCACGCGCACCTCCGCGCCGAAGCGCGCCTCGATCTCGTCGGCGGTGGCGCTCGTGTCCTCGATCACGTCGTGGAGCAGGGCGCCGATCAGGACGCTCTCGGGCTGGCGCAGCTGCGCGCAGATCTTCGCGACGCCCCACGGGTGGTAGACGAACGGCTCGCCGCTCTTGCGGAGCTGGCCGTCGTGGTGCAGGCACGCCAGCTCGAAGGCGGCGGCCAGCCGTTCGGGGTCCGCGTCGGGTGCGTACTCCGCGACATCCTCGAGCAGCTCGTCGAGGAGCTCGCGGTGGAGCTCGGCGGCGGGTGCGAGGGCGGTTGCGGGCATCGCCCCCCGGATGGTATCGGACAGCGCGTCCCTTCCCCGCGCCCGGTGCCCGTCATCACACCGAACGCAGCGGGCTGGATGCACGACGTGCGTCGACGCGTGGACGTCGGCAGCCGTGACGCAGCGACTTGCACGATTCATGCAATTCTGGACCCGGGTCCAAAACTGCACGAATCGTGCAGGCTGGTGTTGGCATCAGGCGACGACGGACGCGGCGAAGCGGTGCTCGGCGGGGCCGTCGAGGCGCACCCAGCGCGGTCCGGCGGGCGCCAGCCACGGGTCGGCGGGCGGGTCGAGCAGCGCCGCGTCAGGGAACGCCGCGGCGATCTGCGGGCGGCGCGAGAGGGTGTCGTGGTCGATCAGCGCGATCCACGCGCCGTCGGCGAGCAGCGATGCGCGCCGGTCGAGCGCGTCGTCGGTGCAGATGCGCGAGAACAGCACCGCGCCGGCGAGCCCGAACCGATCCGGATGCAGGGCCGAGGCGAGCATCGCGCGCCGCCGGGCGACGTCGGCCACGACGACGAGGAGACCCTGGCTCGAGGCGGCGAGGCGCGTGAGCTCGGCGATCGCGCCGCCCTCGCGGGCGTCGCGCATCTCGTCCACGCCCACGCCCGCATCGAGCGCGGGCGGCGTCGCGGGCGCCTCCTGACGCGTCGGGCACGTGGCGTCGCAAGCGGTCGGACAGAGACCGGGCGCATCGCCATGCTCGTCGGGGAGCGGCTGGATCGTGCGCGCGATCAGCTCCACGCGCTCGGCGCCCTGCCAGACGGAGCGCTCGATGCGCGCGGCGACGTCCATCCGCACGCCGCTCGCGAGCTCGTCGAAGCGCTCGCCCATCCCCCATGCCACCGCGCGGCAGGAGCCCGCGGCGGTGCGCACGCGCATGTCGACATGGCGCCCCTCCGAGCCGATCCTCCGCACCTCGGCGAGCTCCGCGGCGGGCAGCAGCACCGTGACCGCGGGATTGCCCATGCCGACCGGCTCGAGACGCGCCAGGTCGGCCGCCGTCTCCAGCGAGACGTCGAGGAGCGATGCGACCGCATCGATCCGCTCGACAGGGCGCAGGTCGGCGCCGGCGAGCTCGGTCGTCGCGTGCTCGCCGAAGGCCCGGGCGAAGGCGTCGATCTGCTCCGTGCGCACGGTCACGCCAGCGGCGGCGCGGTGACCGCCCCAGCGCTCAAGGTGGGCGTCGCAGGCCGCGAGCCCGGCGTGCAGGTCGAAGGCGTCGAGGCTGCGCCCGGATCCCGACCCCGTGTCGCCGTCGATCGCGATCAGGACGGTCGGCCGGCGCACCCGCTCGACGACGCGGGACGCGACGATGCCGACGACGCCCGGATGCCATCCGTCCGCGGCCAGCACGAGGCCCAGGTGGTCCTTGCGGGACGCCGGGAGCTCCTCGTGGAGCGCCAGCGCCTCGCGCAGGATGCGGTCCTCGATCGCGCGGCGGCGGCGGTTGAGGCCGTCGAGCAGCTCGGCGAGCTCCTGCGCCTCGCGCGGGTCCTGCGTCATCATCAGCCGCAGCGCCGCGTCGGCGTGTTCGAGCCGTCCGGCGGCGTTCAGGCGCGGGCCCACGCGGAAGCCGATCGCCCCCGCGTCGATCACGCGCGCGTCGACCTTGGCGAGCCGCAGCAGGACGTCGAGCCCGAGCCGCTTGCCCTCGCCGATGCGCTTGAGCCCTCGGCGCGCGAGCGCGCGGTTCTCGTCGACGAGCGGCACGAGATCGGCGATCGTCGCGATCGCGACGAGGTCGATCACGCCGTCGAGGATCGCGGGGTCGGCCTCGCACGCGCCGACGAGTCCCTCGAGCAGCTTGTACGCCGTCCCCGCACCGCAGAGCGCGTCGAAGGGGTACGTGCCCCGCACAGCCGGAGCGACGATCGGGCACTCCGGCAGCTGCGCGCCGTGACGGTGGTGGTCGGTGATCACGAGCGCGACGCCGAGCTCGGCCGCACGCGCCGCCGCCTCGACCGCGGTGATGCCGCAGTCGACGGTGATCAGCAGGCGCACGCCGTCGCCATGCAGCCGCTCCACGGTCTCGACGGCGAGCCCGTAGCCCTCGTCGAAGCGGCTGGGGATGAACGGCCGCACGTCGGCGCCGAGCGCGGCGAGCCCCTCGCAGAGCAGCGCCGTGGCGCAGACGCCGTCGGCGTCATAGTCGCCGTGCACCGCGATCGGCGTGCGCGCCGCGATCGCGTCGCGGATCAGCGGGATGGCGACGACTGCGTCGCCGAGCAGGAGCGGGTCGTGCAGGCCGCCCTCCATGCGCAGAAACGCCTCGACCTCGCCGGGATCGGTCCAGCCGCGGCGCACCAGCGTATCGGCCAGCACGCGCGAGATCCCCGCGCCGCGCTGAAGCGCGTCGCTGGCGTCGATCGGGCAGGGGGCGATCTCGAGGCGCTTGCCGGAGCTCATGCCCGCAGGCTAGGCGCGGCGGCGGCTGCTACCGGCGCTTCTTGCCGCGTCGCTCGGCGCGACGGCGGCGGGCGGCCTCGATCGCGGCCTCGTCCGGCCCGGCGTTCGGGTTCGGCGCCGGCGCCTCCGGCGCGGCGGGGGCCGCGGCCTCGTCGGTCCGCTCCGCCTCGGCCTCGGCCTCAGCGGACGCTTCGGCGCCCACGGCGATGGCGACCTTCTGCTCCTGCGCGCCCTCCTTGCCGAGCATGAACGCCGGCAGCTCGTCCGTCCCCGTGCGCCCGCGGTACTCGGGCTCGCCGCTCTTGAGCACGCTCAGGAGCGGCGCGGCGATGAAGAACGAGGAGTACGCGCCGGAGGCGATGCCGATGATCAGCGCGAACGCGAAGTCCTGGAGGGTGGCGCCGCCGAAGAAGAACAGCGCGAGGATCGGCAGCAGCGTCGAGAACGAGGTGTTCAGGGAGCGCGTGGCCGTCTCCCAGAGCGAGATGTTGACGATCTGGTCGTACGTCTGGCGACGCAGCGTCTTCTCGTTCTCGCGCACGCGGTCGAACACGATGATCGTGTCGTACAGCGAGTAGCCGAGGATCGTCAGGAGCGCCGCGATCGAGGCGCTCGTCACCTCGCGGCCGGAGATCGCGTAGATGCCGGCGGCGATCAGCAAGTCGTGCAGGAGCGACACGATCATCGGCACGGCGAACTTCCAGTCGAAGCGCAGCGCGATGTAGATGATGATCAGGAAGATCGAGAAGGCGAGCGCGAGCAGCGCGCCGCGCAGGATCTCGCTGCCGAACGACGCCGACACGGTGCGGACGTCGACCTGCTGGGCGAGCCCGTACTGCTGGTTGATGTTCTCCTCGATCGTCTGGACCTTGTTGGCCGGGATCTCCTTGGCGTCGACCTGGAACGTCGTGTAGGTGGAGCCGCCCTGCGCGCCCTCGCCGCGCACCACGGAGGTGCCGAGGTCGCCGTCCACCTTGGTCAGCACGCCCTTGATCTCGTCGGGCGTGGCGGCCTTCGTCGTCACGATCGCCATGCGCGTGCCGCCGGTGAAGTCGAGCCCGAGGTTGAGGCCGCGGATCGCCAGCGCGCCGATGCAGACGATCACCGCGACGGCGGCGATCGAGAAGAAGAGCCGCTTGCGGCCCGCGAAGTCGAAGCGCCAGCGCACGGGCTTGGCCTCGGCGCCGATCACGCGCGGGTTGTTGAACCACGCGAAGTTCGAGAGCACGTTGAGGATCGCGCGCGTCGCCACGACGGACGTGAACATCGACACGAGCACGCCGATCGCGAGCAGGAACGCGAACCCCTTCACGCTCGACTGCGAGGCGACGAACAGCACGCCGGCGGTGATCAGCGTGACGGCGTTGGCGTCGAGGATCGTGCGGAAGCCGCGCGAGTAGCCGGCGGAGATCGAGGCGCGCAGCGTCTTGCCCGCGCGGAACTCCTCGCGGATGCGCTCGAACACGACGATGTTGGCGTCGGCCGCCACGCCGATGGTGAGGATCATGCCCGCGATGCCCGGCAGCGTCATGGTCACGGGTATCGCGAGGATCACGCCGTAGAACAGCGCGGCGAAGATCACCAGCGCCAGCGCGGCGACGAGGCCGAGCACGCGGTAGAAGATCACCAGGTAGCCCATCATCAGCAGCAGGCCGATGAGGCCGGCGATCAGGCCCTGCCGGAGCGAGGCGTCGCCGAGCGATGCGGAGACCTGGCTGGACGACAGCGCCACGAAGCGCACCGGCAGGGAGCCCGACTGCAGGACGAGCGCGATGTCGCTGGCCTCCGTCGGCGAGGCGAGGCCCGTGATCTGCGCGCTGCCGCCCGTGATCCCGTCGGGGTTCTGGACGAAGTCGATCGTCGGGTACGTCTCGAGCTGGCCGTCGAGGATGATCGCGAAGCGCTGGAAGTACGCGGCCTCCTGCCCGGCCTGCGCGCCGGCCGCGCTCCACTCCGAGCGCCCGCGGTCGGCGAGCGTCTTCGTGATCTGGCCGAACAGCTTGCCGCCGCGGTCGTTGAAGTTCATCAGCACGACGGGCTGGCCGGTCTGCGGATCGAAGTCGGCCTTCGCGCTGTCGAGGTCGTCGCCCGTCAGGCGGTCCTTGATCGGCGGCAGGTCGAACATGTACCAGAAGAACTTCTCCTTGGCCTTCGTCGAGATCGGCGTGATGTTCGGCGGGCAGCCGGCGGGCGACTGGTTCGAGCACTTCACCGCGATGTGCTCGACGGGCACGCCGAGCACCTCCACGTCCTTCGGCAGCGTCTTCTCGCCGAGCTGGAGCAGCAGCTGGTCCATGGTGACCGCGCCGTTCGGGTTGAGCGGCTCGGCCGTATCGCCCTTCTTGAAGGCGTAGAGGATGCTCTGGTCGCCGGCCTTGAGCTTCTTCGGCACGGCCTTCAGCAGCTCGTACAGCGACGTCTTCGGGACGATGCCCGCGCCCGCGACGTACGAGCGCGAGACGCCCTGCGTGAGCCCCTGCTCGAGGTCGATGAAGTAGAGCTGGCCTGTCGATCCGACGAGCGCGAAGACGCGCGCCGGGTCCTTCTCGCCCGCCACGGCGATCGAGATGCGGTTGCCCTGCTCGCGCTGGATCTGCGGCTCGGCGACGCCCAGGGCGTCGACGCGGGTGCGCAGGATCTGGACCGCCTGCTGCATCTGCTGGTCGGTGACCGTCTGGCCCTTCTGGGGCTGCGCCTCGAGCGTGACCTCGGCGCCGCCCTGCAGGTCGAGGCCGAGCACGGGCGCGCGCAGGTACGCGAGCGCGCCGGTCGCCACGAGCAGGGCGAGCACGGCGACCAGGATCAGAACGGTTCCGCGGCGCATGGGCTAGCTCGCGTGCGTCTCGTCGCCCGCGGGGGCGTCGTCCTCG
>JBPCSR010000171.1:0-2597 GCA_051006935.1 Gaiellales bacterium | reverse complement strand
GGCTTCCATCCGTTCGACGTGCCGCGCGTCTTCTGGGAGGAGCAGTTCGGGATGGTGTTCGCCGAGGCGATGGCGGCCGGCCTCGACATCATCACCACGACGAGCGGGGCGATCCCTGAGGTGATGGACGGGCAGGGGACGCTCGTGCCGCCGGGCGACTACGTCGGCATGGCGCACGCCCTGGTCGAGGGCCCGTTGCGGCGTCCGCCGGGAACGCGCGTGACGTATTCCGACGCACTGGTCGAGCGGTACTCCACGACCGCCGCAGCCAGCCGTCTGGCGGCGATCTACGATCGCCTGCTCGAGCGCTAGGGGCGCTGACCGCCCCGGGCCGAGAGGAGCTCGCGGTACACGCCGAGCACCCGGCGCATCGAGCCCCCGATCGTGAGGCTGTCGCCGCGCTCGTTCGCCCACGCGCTCGTCGAGGCCCGCAGGCCCTCGCCGCTACGGACGCAGCTGACGATCGCGTCGCCGAGGTCCGCGGGCGATGTGGTGGGCGCCACGAACCCCGTGCGCCCGTCCTCGACCAATTCCACGGCGGCGTTGTCCGGCCCCGCCACCACCACGGAAGGCGTCCCCTTGGCCGCCGCCTCGACGACCACGAGTCCATACCCCTCGCGTTCCGACGGGAGCAGCAGGCAGGTCGCCTCGCCGATTGCGATATCGATGCGCTCCTTGTCGACGAAGCCGGGCACTTCGATCGTGTCGCCCAGCCCCATCGCGGCAATGCGACGGCGGAGCTCGTCGTGGTCGGGCCCATCGCCGAAGACGATCGCGCGTAGCTCGGGCACCGCTCGCCGCGCCTCGGCGATCACTCCGGGGATGCAGAGGACGTTCTTCTCGGGAATGTGCCTCCCGGCGAAGACGACGGTGGGCGGAGCGCCGGCCGGTCGAGGACGGGGCTCGATCTCGCCGTCGTAGAGGCCGCTCACACGGCTGATGCCGCCGTTGACTCCGAGCTCGCGGAGCCGCCGTTCGTGCAGCGACGACGAGATCAGCGCATGCTGCGGTATTCGAGCCGCGCGGCGCTGCATGAACCAGCCGGTCTCGCCGGCGGCGAATCCCGCGTAGCGGCGCCAGTAGTCGCGCGTCCAGATCTCCACCCAGTCGACGACGATCGGGATGCCCGTCCCGCGCAGCGCGATGCCCGCGCCGAGCGCGCCGAAGTACGGGAACGAGTGGACGTGGACCAGGTCGTAGTCGCGGCGATGCCGGCGAAGGTGCCGCAGCACGCCGTGCCCGAAGCGCACCGGCTCGCGGAGCGTGCGCGAGCCATCCTCCCGGTAGAGCTCGTCGCGTGGCGACACGGCGACCACGCGTACGCCGTCGATCTCCGGCGGCGCGTCGTCGTCCCACTGCAGGCGGGTGAGGTACGTCACGTCGAAGCCCTCGGCAGCCACGAACCGCGCGAGTCCCGTAAGCCACCGCTCGGCACCGCCGACGGTCCACGGAAACAGGCAGTCGTACGCGATGCAGATCCGTGGGCGCTCCGTCTGCCGCATGGAAGGCAATCGTACCGACGCCGGTGACGATGGCGGGTCGAGGCGCCGTCGCGCCGCGATGCCGGGCAACGGGCGCCCGGTACCATGCGCGCCATGGGGCCAGCCGTCGTCGTCGTCTCGTACCGCACGTCGGCGCATCTCGCCGCCTGCCTCGCGGCGATCGCCGCGGACGACCCGGGCGTCCCCATCTACGTCGCGGACAACGCGTCTGACGCGGTCGCGCTCGCCGGTATCCTCGAGCACGCGCCGGCCGCCGTGCCGCTTGCCACCTCGGCGAATCCGGGTTTCGCGGGCGGCGTCAACCGCGGTGCGAGGCGCGCCTTCGAGGACGGCGCGTCGCACGTGCTCATCCTCAACGACGACGTGCTCATCGAGCCGGGTGCCGTTGCGCGGCTCGCGGAAGCCGCAGGCGTCGGTGACGTCGCGGCGCCCTTTCTCGACGGTCGTGGTGACGGCGAGTTTCGCGGCGGTCGGATCGACTGGGCGACCGGCATCGCGGGTCATGAGGAGGGAGCGACCGACTACCTCTGCGCGGCGTGCCTGATGATCAGCCGCGGCGCTTGGGACGCCGTCGGCGCCTTCGACGAGTCGTTCTTCCTCTACTTTGAGGACGTCGACTGGTGCGTGCGCGCGTCGACGTGCGGCGTCCGGCTCGTGCTGGTGCCGGAGGTGCTGGCCTGGCACGAGGGCGGGGCGTCCACAGGCGGCGGAGCGAGTCCGCTCGTCGCGTACTGGTGGACGCGGAACCGCCTGCGCTTCGTCCGCAAGCACCGTGGCTACGGAGCCGCGCTGGGCATCGCCGCTACGGCGGTCGTGCGATCCGCGCGGCGGGGCGGGGGAACGTCGCCAGTCGACGACGGCGTCTCTGGAGCTGATTCGCGGGGTTCGGCCGGTGGCGGGCAGGTGGGAGCCCGGTTGCGCGGGCTCATCGCTGGTCTCGTCTCCCCGGTCGCGCGACAGGCGCATGGCGGGGCGCTCTCCGGCGCGACGCCCTGTAGTGTGTCCTCGTGTCCGCGCGACGAGCCCTGATCACCGGAATCGGCGGCCAGGACGGCACGTACCTTGCCGAGCGCCTCGTCGCCGACGGTGTCGACG
>JBPCSR010000170.1:0-5063 GCA_051006935.1 Gaiellales bacterium | reverse complement strand
CCCCCTTCACGGAAAGGCGGATCGTTCCGGCTGCGGGCGCGCGCACGTGCGCGATGACGCGGCCTCGCCGTCGACCGGCGACGTAACGGGCGGACATGGTGAACGTCGTGGGAGCGCTCGCTGTCGCGGCATCGGCGCTCTCCGCCTGCGCGGCCGCCTCGGCGGTCACGACGGGCGCGTCGAACGAGGCGACGAAACCGGCTCTGGCTGCCGGTGTGGCTGCTGTGAGCGTGACGCCGCCGAACGTGACCGAGCCGATGAACGAGCCGCCGACTGCAACGGATGTGGGCGAGCGGAGCGCGATCGCCACGCCCCTTTCGCCGAAGGTCGTGCCTGTGAGGGGAGCGCCGTTGCCCGTCAGCCGGACGAGGTAGCCGCTGTCCGTGCCCGCGACGCCGAGCGGTGCGCCCGCGAATTGCGTGGCGGTGGACACGTCGCCGGCCACGGCGATCGTGCCGTCCCCGAGCACCGCCGCATCGAAGGCCGTGTCGCCTCCCGTCGAGCCGATGGTTCGGACCCAGCGGTACGTGCCGTCGGCGGAGATCTCGGCGACCATGCCATCTGCCTCACCCGCGCTTGTCGCGGAAAGCGGCCCGTAGGTCGCCGTGGTGGACATGTACCCCGTCACGATCGCCGAGCCATCGGGCTGCACGATCACGCCCGTGAACATGTCGAGCCAGTTGCCGCCGCCGTTGACGGCCCACTGGATCGCACCGCTTGGCGAGAGCTTGGCAGCGAACGCATCGATCATGCCCAGCCAGGGGAAGCTCGTCGCGCCGATCACGGTCGCCTGGTTGTACTGCCCGGCGATGATGCTCGAGCCGTCGGGGAGCGCGGCGATCGCATTCGGGACGTCGCTCGAGTCCTTGCCTCCAGCGCGCACGAGCCAATTCACCCTGCGCGTGGGGCTGAGCTTCAGCACGAAGGCATCGGAGGTGCCCCAGAGGCTGCTCGTGACGGAGATCGCCGGATCCGAGGCGAAATGCAGGTCCCTGGTGAAGTCGCCGGTGACGAGGATGGACCCGTCGGCGAGCGCCGCCACGTCGCTTGCCTCGGCGCCTCCCATCACCGTTCCCTGGATCGCTCCGGTGAAGGCTCCGCTGGCGCTGATGTACGCGATGAAGACGTCGTTGACGGAGCTGCTCAGCGTCGTGCCTCCGAATGTCGCCGTCCCTCGCACTCTTCCGACGGCAACCGCGGAACCATCGGGAAGGACGGCGACCGCGTCGAGTGTGAGGTCGTTCGACGAGGCGCTCGCGCCTACTGCCCATGCGTAGGAGCCGTCGGGATTGACCTTGGCCACGAAGATGTTGCTCAAGCCCGCGTTGGGGAGGACGGTGCCGCCGAACTTGACGACGCCGTCGTAGTCGCCGCCGATCAGCTGGGAGCCGTCTGGATAGGTCGCCACATCCTTCACGCTGGACGAGGCGACGGCGACCGCCACGACGCCCGTCGCCGTCGTGGGCGAAGGGGCGATTGCGGCCAGCGCTCCCGTCGGGGCGAGGAGCAGCAGGGCGAGCGCCGCGGCGAGGGGGAGTCGCCTCAACATCGAAGCCATACTACGACTGGCTGCGGGGGCCGGCAACCGCAGCGTCCTCCGGCAGGCGTCCGGCAGCGGCACTCCGGTATCGTCACCGTCGGAGGTGGTGATGGCCGATCAGCCGGGATGGGGCGAAGGCGCTCCGCACGCGGATGAGGACGCCCTGATCGCGCGGCTGGCCGAGCTCGTCGACGGTCCCGCGGTCGACGTGCTGCGCGGCATCGGCGACGACGCGGCGCTGTTGGCGCCGGACCTCGTCTGGACCGTCGACACGCAGGTCGAGGGCGTGCACTTCGACCGCGCCACGTCATCGCCCGCGGATGTCGGCTGGAAGGCGCTCGCGGTCAACCTCTCCGACCTCGCCGCGATGGGCGCGACGCCGGTCGCCGCGCTCGTGTCGGTGATCCTCGGCGAGGGCGACGACGCCGAGCTCGAGGCCGTCTACGCCGGGCTCGGGGCCTGCGCGCGCACGTACGACTGCGCGGTCGCCGGCGGCGACATCGCGCGGGGCGCCGGCCTGGCGCTGTCGATCAGCGTGCTCGGCCGCGCGCGGCACGCGCCCGGGCGCGCTGGTGCTCGGCCCGGCGACGTGATCGCGGTCACGGGCACGCTCGGCGAGTCGGCGGCGGGGCTCGCCGTGCTGCGCGATCCGACGCTGCGCGACCTGCCGGGGGCCGAGGAATGCGTCGAGCGCCACCGCCGTCCGCACCCGCGTCTCGCCGACGGGAAGCGTCTCGCCGCCGCGGCGCACGCGATGATGGATCTCTCCGACGGGCTCGCCACGGATCTGCCGCGGCTCGCGCGGCGCAGCGGCGTTGCGCTGACCGTGGACCTCGACGCGCTGCCGATGCACGAGGACGTGCGCGCGATCGCCGCCGCGCTCGGTCACGAGCCGGGTGCGTTCGCGGCCACGGGCGGCGAGGACTACGAGCTGCTCGTCGCGCTGCCCGCGGAGGCGGTCGGCGCGTGCGGCGTCCCGCTGACGGTGATCGGCGCGGTCACGGCAGGGGCGGCCGGCGTGCGCTTCGCCGGCGCGGGCGCCGACGGCGCCCTGCGCGGCTGGGACCACCTCGCCTAGGGCTTGATCTCGACGGGCATGCCGACCGTCACGTGGGGGTAGAGATCCTCCACGTCGGAGATGTGCATGCGGATGCAGCCGTGCGAGGCGGCCGAGCCGATCGTCCAGTCCTCGGGCGTGCCGTGGATGCCGACGAGCGGTGCCGTCGTCCCGATCCAGCGGGTCCCGAGCGGGTTGTTGACGCCCGGCCCGATCGGCTCGAGGCCGGCGGCCCACGGCGAGTTCGGCGGCGTCCACGTCGGGTTCTCGATCTTCTCCGTGACGACGTAATCGCCGGTCGGCGTGGGGTAGGCCGATTGGCCGACGGCGACGGGGTACTGCTTGACGAGCTTGCCGTCGATGAACAGGTTCAGCTTGAAGAGATGCTCGATCACGATGATCTTGCCCGCGGTGCGGGCGAGCAGCTCGGGGCGCGCGATGCCGTCCTCGGGGAGCTTGGACTTCCGCTGGAACGCCTTCACGGCCGCGACGACCTTCGCGTTGTACCGCCAGCTCGGCTTGCCCTTCCAGAAGCCCTGCACCTTGAGGCGCCGGGTCAGGCGCGCGACGTCGGCGCCGCGGGCGCCGGGCATCAGCGTGAGGTCGTTGGTCAGCTTGTCCGTCGAGTCGACGTTGATCCGCTTCGTGCGCGTCGTCGTCTTGCCGAGCGCGTTGGTGATGTCGAGGCTCACCGTGTTCGTGCCCTGCGGGAGCTTGCTCGTCTCGATCGTGTAGCCGATCGACATCGGCGTGATGCGCGCGTCCTGGCCGTTGACCTTCGCGACCATCCTCGTCGGGCTCGCGGAGTCGACGAACGCGTAGACCTTGGGGTGGTCCGTGTCGCGGACCCAGCCGTCGATGCCGCCGATGCGCACGCCCGGGCGCCCGCTGTCGACGTGCAGCGTCTCCGCCGCGCGCGTCTGGTTCCCGGCCGCGTCGGCGGCGACGATCGTCACCGGCGTGCTGCCGTCGGGGACCCCGGGGTCGAGCGTGAAGCGGCCGTTCTGGTCCGCGGTCGTCGAGCTCCGGCCGGTGCTCCACTCCGCCGTGACGACCGCCTGCGGCTCGGACACGCCGTTGATCGCCGCCGAGGCCTCCCAGCCCTTGCGGGCGTCGACGGCGAGCGGGGGCGCCGTGCGATCGGCGGTGAAGCTCCAGGCGTACGTCGAGGTGTCGCCGAGCAGGTCGGACGAGGCGATGTCGATCGACACGCGGTGCGGTCCGTCGTCGAGCGGCGGCAGCGGCAGTGCGTAGCCGTTCGCCGTGCGCTGCGCCGTGCGCGTCACGTCGGCGCCGTCGAGGCGGAACCGCGCGGACTGCACCTGGTCGGGCGAGCGCAGCACGATGCGCAGCGGCGCGGTGCCGTTGACCGGCACGCCCGGCGCCGGCGAGACGGACGTGACGACCGGGCGCTCGGCGTACGCGCGGGCCACGATCACGCCCCCGACGGCGGCAACGGCTGCGATCGCGACGGCGATCAAGCCGATGACGGACGAGGTGCGCATCACCCGCACGATAAATCAGGAATCGCGCGTGAACGCCGCATCCGCGGTGTCCCGCGCTTCACCTGCGGGGAAGCTCGTGCCGCAGCGCGCGCAGCCGCAGCGAGGGCACGCGCCAGGACGCCTCGGCGACGATCCGGCGCGACATCTTCGAGCCGCCGGCGACGCGATCCGTGAAGGTGATCGGCACCTCCTGGATGCGGAAGCCGAGCAGCGAGGCGCGGTACGTCATCTCGATCTGGAAGGCGTAGCCCTCCGCCGTCACGTCGCCGAGGTCGATCGCCTCGAGCACCTCGCGGCGGAAGCACTTGAAGCCGCCCGTCAGGTCGTGGACGCCGAGCTGGAGGAAGGCCTGCGCGTAGAGGCAGCCGCCGCGCGAGATCACGCGACGCGCCAGCGACCAGTCGCGCACGCCGCCGCCGTGCGTGTAGCGCGAGCCGAGCACGAGGTCGGCTCCGCCGCGCGCGGCCTCGACGAGATCGGGGATGCGCCCCGGATCGTGCGAGAAGTCGCAGTCCATCTCGAGCACGTAGTCGTAGCCGCGGTCGAGCGCCCAGCGGAAGCCTGCGAGGTACGCGCGGCCCAGCCCCTCCTTGGCGGTGCGGTGCAGCACGTGCACCCACGCGTGCTCGGCGGCCAGCCGGTCGGCGATCGCGCCGGTGCCGTCGGGCGAGCCGTCGTCGATCACGAGCACGTCGCCGGGGATCGGGGAGCGCCCGCGGGCCGCCTCGATCGCGGCGATCATCCGCTCGATGTTCTCGCGCTCGTTGTACGTCGGCAGGCAGACGACGAACCGCTGATCGGGAGACGCGCTCACGCCGGGGATCATGCCGCACGTTCCTGAGAATCAGCCCCACTGCGCGCGGCTTGCGGGCGTCCTCCCCGTGTGCGACGTTGCCGGGGTGCAGGGGCGGACGCGACGGGGCGGGACATGGCGCTGAGGAACGGCGACGTCGCCGACCTG
>JBPCSR010000169.1:0-4723 GCA_051006935.1 Gaiellales bacterium | reverse complement strand
GACCTGGGACCTGAGCACGCGTGCATCCGCGTCTTCACCGAGAGCGGCACCTGGCATTCGCCCAAGGATGTCCGAAGCAACGGCAACATCGTGCTCGTGGTCGGCGGTGGCGGCGGCGGCGGCTGGGGTCCCGCCCTCACGTACGGCGGCGGTGGCGGTGCCGCCGGACACCAGTCGTGCGGCGCCGTCATCCTCCAGGGCGAGAAGGACTACGCGGTCACCGTAGGCCAGGGCGGTGCGGCCGGCAACGCCGGCGACGGTGACGGCAAGCGCGGTCAGCAGAGCGACTTCCCGGGCATGACCGCCTCCGGCGGCGGCGGCGGCGGTCAAACCGGTGGGTTGGGCACGCTGCCGGCGGGCGGCGGCACCGGTGGCACTGGACCGATCACGGGCGCATCGCGAGCCGATGGCTACGGTATTGGCGGGACTCCCTACACCGGCCCTCCCGGCGGTGCGCTTGTCGGGGACGGTGGTGGTGGCGGCGGCGCTTCGTACACCGCGGATAACGACGTGAGTTGGATTCCCGCATTCAGCGTTGGCTCGAGCGGCGCCGGTGGCAGTGGCCACAAGGGCGTCGACGCCACGCGTTGCATCTCGATCCTGCGCGACTACACCTCGCCGCTGATCGTGGGGGGTGGCGGCGGCTTCGGCACGATCAGCGGTGGTACGGCCACCGACGGTGGCGGCCCCGGCGGCAAACCCGGTACGGCGGGAACGAACGGCGCTCCGAATACCGGTGGTGGTGGCGGCGGCGGGCGAGGGACCGACCTCTCTGGCGCCGGTGGCAGCGGCCTCGTCGTGATCGTCTACGGCGGGTACCCGAAGGCCGCCACATCGAACGGTGCTTCGTCATCGACGACGAAGCCCGGCCGTGGTTCGTCTGGAGGATCCACCGGTTCCGGCGGCGGCTCCCAGCGGTCGCCGATCGTCGCCCGTGCGAACCCGTCGTCCCGGCAGGTGCCAGCCGGCGGCGACGTGGCGGTCACGCTGACGGCGCTGAACGCGGGCAAGGCCGCCGCCAAGCAGACGCGGATCGTGTTCCCCGCGCCGCGCGGGTTCACGATCGTGCGGGCGCGCGGTGCCAAGATCGCGCGAGGCGTCGCAACGTGGACCGTCGGCACGGTCAAGCCCCGCGCGACCGTCACCCGCGAGGTGCTGCTGCGCACATCGGCCGATGCCGCCGGTCGGACGCGCCTTCGCTTCGCCGTGCATTCGACGCTCGGCACCGCGCAGGCGCGGGCCGGGTCGGTCTGGGTGACCGGTCCGAGCGCCGTCACCGGCTAGCGAACGGCCTGGGGCTGCGTCGGCCGTTCGGTCGGCGCAGCCCCGAGCACGCCTCTGCGGCACCGCCGCGCGCTTCGGCGGCCCGTTCCGTGGCGGCCATGCGACCGACCCGCAGCGCGTCGCGCGCGGACTGCCCACTGCCGAGTCACGCGCGTTCGGATACTGCTCCGCACAGGGCACGGGTCGCGATGACCCGTCGCATCGGAGGCAGGAGGCGGCATGCGCGACGGATGGCGACGTGGGCGGTGGGTGGCCGTGCTCAGCGCGGCCGCGGCGTTCGCGGTTGTGGCGGTGGCCGTGTACGTCGTCGCCACCGGCACGGCCGCGGCCGATCCACCGAGCCTCTCGGTCGTCGGTTCCGGCCCGGGCGAGGTCACGGTGGACGGCACGGGCGGCGACGGCGGCGGCGTGTGGCTCTACCAGTGCGCCGACTCGCCCGAGAACGAGCAGATGTTCTACGAGGTCTGCGACACGGGCTCGGGCCTGCAGGTGACGGACGACGCGCCCTGGTCCGTGCAGTTTCCGACGCAGGCCGTGATCCGCCTGCGCGACGGCTTCGCGCCGCGCACGGAGAACGCGATCGGCAATGGCACGTTCGACTGTCAGGCCGCCGACGCGCACTGCATGATCGCGGCCACGTCCGACTGGCAGTCGTTCTCGTGGGCGCGGATCCCGTTCGACGTGATCTACGGCACGCTCGGCAAGGCGACCGTGTCGGGCCCCACCACCGACCTCATCGACGGCGCGCTCGTGCAGGTTCGCAGCGCGGGACACCGGCCGCGGACGCAGGCGATGGCGTACATCTGCCCGTCGTACGGGTACGCGTTCCCCGGCGGGTGCGACCCCGTCCCGTCGAGCGAGGCGACGATCCCGTTCGACGGCGTGTATCAGCACGTCGTCTCGATGCCGCGCTTCCTGTGGGTGAACGACCCGTTCGGCCAGACGAGCTGGTTCGACTGCGCCGCCGGGTGCAGCGTGCTCGTCGCGAGTGCCGACAACCTCACGTCGGCGTCATGGAAATCGGGCGCGGATGCGCTGCTGCGCTTCCGCGACGTGCCGCTCGAGCAGCATCCGCAGCTCCTCACGGTCGACCGCGCGCGCGTGAATCGCTCCGGCGGCATCACGATCGACGGCCGCGTCGACTGCACGCAGGCCGTGCTGATGTGGGGACAGGGCGGCTCGGCCGCGAGCGTGCACGTCGCCTGGACGGCGCGCCAGCCCGTCGGACGCAAGAGCGCCGTGATCGGGCGCTACGACGCCGTGGTGGCGAGCATGTGCCACGACCCCGCCGGAGGCGACCCGCTGACGCCGCCGTACCCGTGGATCACGAGCCCGCCGATCACGCAGGCGGTGACGTGGTGGGTCTTCCCGAGCCCCGGCGGCAAGTTCGCCGCCGGGCCGATCCACGTGGACGTGCAGGTGACCGGCGGCTCGTGGAGCGCGTCGCCGGGCGCGGACCGGTACATCCTCACGGGCACCGTCCAGTGGGACGGCAAGGCGGTGAAGGGCTAGCGGCCTACTGGCCGGTCAGCACGCACTTGGCGGACTTGTTCGACCAGTCCTGCTGGAGGTAGTACCTGCTCCCGTTGATCAGCTGGTTGTAGGCGTAGCCGTTGGCGGCGTTGCCGAGCTTCGTGCCGAAGTTCCAGGCGCACTTGTCGGCGTCCTCGTAGCCCTTGCTGTCGAACCAGGCGTTGCCGAGCGGGTCGGTCAGCGCCTCCTGGTGCTCGTGGCTGATCACGTTGATCGTCGAGTCGGCCGCGGCATCGCCGTTCGGGTAGCTGCCCGAGGCGCAGCCCGAGGAGGTCGTCAGCGTGTACGGCTGGTTCGCCCAGAGGACGCGCGCGGATCCGCCGGTCGGCAGCGTGCCCGTGATGCTCGTGTGGTACGCGCAGTACTGCGTGAAGGCGCAGGACGAGCTGCTGTAGCAGGAACCCACGTTCTGCGGCGTGAGCAGCAGGTAGAGGGTGCCCATGCCCGTCGGCAGGCCCTTCGCGGTCACGAAGTTGAGCACCTCGGTGCCGAGCTGGGCGTTCGAGAGGCAGCGCGTGGTCTGCGTCACCGTGTCGGTGCAGCCGTCGGTGGCGGGGAACGAATTCGTGTCGGTGAGGACGCCGCCGTTGACGAACGTGCTCGAGACGTAGCCGCCCGCGTCGTTGTACTGCGTGGTCGAGGCGTACGTGTTGTTCGTGGCGCCGGCCGTCCCCGCCGCGGTGATATCGGCGAGATACCGCCCGATCGTGGACAGATACGTCGACGAGACGGGGTAGCCGGCGAGCGGCGATGCGCCGCCCTGCCAGTAGATCGCGTAGATGTTCGTGGGGCCGTTGGACGGGCCGTGCATGACCGAGCCCCCGTTGTGGAAGACGAGGTTGCTCGAGGTCGTGAGCACCGTCGCCTTGGCGTTGCGGCTCGCCACCACGCCGAGCTCAGGGCCGTGCGTCAGCGTCGCCTGCGGCGGCACGATCGGGGCGGCGCCAGCGATACCGGCGGACAGGGCGAGGGCGCAGACCGCGGTGGCGATCGCGACGATGGGGAAACGGCGCATGGGCTCAATGTATGCCCACTTTCGGAAATGTGGGGAAGTTCGGACAGGCGCTGCGGATTCCTGCGCGTGGCGCCGATCCCCGGGGTCGTTCGGCGATCGCTGGCGGATGCGACTTTGTGCGCTCTGGCGGCGCAGATTGGATCCAGCGAAATCGTCGTATTGATCATGCATAACGGCGGATTGTGCGGAGTTGGTGACAACGCAGGAGACCGGCACTTTGTGACGTACTCGTGTGGCATAGTGCGTGTGCGGTTTCGGCCGCCGCCCCCCCTCCACCGAAAGGCACTGCGATGCACTACTCGCACCACAACACGCAGCTGCGCTACGCGGCGCGCGTCCACGACATCAAGCGCCTGCACACCGAGGACGGCCTGATCCCCCGCCTCGTGCGCTCGCTGCGCAAGCGCTAGACCCTCCTCGCGTCCGACCGGTGCCGGGTCTCCGCGGCACCGGCCCGTCGTCAGACGGTCGCCTCGGAGACGATCATCGGGCAGATCTGATTGTCCGCCACCATGCGCGGCGCGACCACGCGCAGGGCCCCACCGCGGCGGAGCTCGCCCTCGAAGACCCGCGTACCGTCGGTGAAGCCGCCTCTGCCGGTGCGGAGGCGCGCGATCGTGCGCCAGGTCGACCCGACCAGCCGCTGCACGTTGACCGGCACGTCGGTGACGCAGCGCGCGAATCCGTCGTCCGGTGTCATGCCGCCCGAGATCACGTGGCGGTTCGACGAGCGGATGATCTCGAAGAACCTGAAGTGGCGGACGTGGAAGGCGCGCGGGCAGGTGATGTCCTGCTGCACGCGGCTGAACGCCGTGCCGTCGCCGAACGCGACGCGAAGCGTCATGCGGAGGTCGGGCAGGTCGCACGGCGATGGTCGGAGGAGCAGCGCGA
>JBPCSR010000168.1:0-2673 GCA_051006935.1 Gaiellales bacterium | reverse complement strand
CTGCCCGTCTCGCTGACGCAGTCGCACGGCTACAGCCCGTCGGCGTGGGGCGTCATCTCGGGGATCAACCCCCTGATGGTCGTGCTCTTCCAGCTGCGCATCACGCGCTGGTCGTCGCGCACGGCCGGCGCCGCCTTCCGCCTCGCCGTCGCGACGCTGCTGATGGGCCTGCCGTTCCTGTTGCTCGACGTCTCCTCGGCGATCCCCGTCGTGATCCTCCTGATCGTGGTCTTCGTGATCGGCGAGATGCTCTGGGTGCCGACGGGCCAGGCGGTCGCCGAGCGCATGTCGCCGGCTTCGATGCGCGGCGCGTACCTCGGCGCGTTCTCCGCCAGCGGATCGGTCGCCTTTGCGCTCGGGCCGCTCGCCGGGCTGCAGGTGCGCGCGCACGCGGGCGACTCCGCCGTGTGGACGTTCACCGCCGTGCTCAGCGTCGTCGTGGCGGTCGGGATCCTCGTGCTCGTGCGCCGCCTGCCGAATCACGGCGACGGACCGGCGGTGCGCGAACCCGAGCCCGCGTAGACTGCGCCCGCCTGTGGAACGCCGCGACTCGATCCGGAACATCGCGATCGTCGCGCACGTCGATCACGGCAAGACGACCCTCGTCGACGCCATGCTCTGGCAGTCGGGCGCCTTCCGCGCGAACCAGGACGTCGCCGAGCGCGTGATGGACTCGAACGACCTCGAGCGCGAGAAGGGCATCACGATCCTCGCCAAGAACACCGCGGTGCGGTACGGCGACACGAAGATCAACATCATCGACACGCCCGGGCACGCCGACTTCGGCGGGGAGGTCGAGCGCGGCCTGACGATGGTCGACGCCGTCGTGCTGCTCGTCGACTCCAGCGAGGGCCCGCTGCCGCAGACGCGCTTCGTGCTCCGCAAGGCGCTCGAGGCGAAGCTGCCCGTGATCCTCGTGATCAACAAGGTCGACCGCCCCGACGCGCGCATCGCCGAGGTGCTCGACGAGACGTACGCCCTCTTCCTCGACCTCGACGCGACCGAGGAGCAGATCGACTTCCCGATCGTCTACACGAACGCGCGCGCCGGCCACGCCTCGACCGAGGGACCCGACCAGCTGACCGACAGCCTCGAGCCGCTGTTCGAGACGATCCTCGCGCACGTGCCCGCACCCGAGCACGATCCCGCGCACCCGCTGAAGGCGCTCGTCACGAACCTCGACGCGTCGCCGTACATGGGGCGCCTCGCGCTCTGCCGCATCCACCACGGCACGATGCGCAAGGGCGAGACCGTCGCGTGGTGCCGCGCCAACGGCGACGTCGAGCAGGTCAAGCTGACCGAGCTGTACATCACCGAGGAGCTCGAGCGCGTCGCCGCCGACGAGGCCGGCCCGGGCGACATCGTCGCCATCGCCGGCATCCCCGAGGTGACGATCGGCGAGACGATCGCGGCCGTCGAGGACGCGCGACCGCTGCCCGTGATCGCCGTCGACGAGCCGAGCCTGTCGATGACGATCGGCATCAACACCTCCCCGCTCGTCGGGAAGAGCGGCAGCAAGCTGACCGCCACGATGGTGAAGCAGCGCCTCGACCAGGAGCTCGTCGGCAACGTGTCGCTGCGCGTCGCGCCGACCGACCGCCCCGACGCGTGGGAGGTGCAAGGCCGCGGCGAGCTGCAGCTCGCGGTGCTCGTCGAGACGATGCGCCGCGAGGGCTTCGAGCTGACGGTCGGCAAGCCGCAGGTCGTGACGCGCCAGATCGACGGCAAGCGCCACGAGCCGATGGAGCGCCTCGCGATCGACGTGCCCGAGGAGTACTCCGGCGTCGTCATCCAGATGCTCGGCATCCGCAAGGGCCGCATGGAGTCGATGGTCAACCACGGCGCCGGGTGGGTGCGCATCGAGGAGATCGTCCCGGCGCGCGGCCTGATCGGCTTCCGCACCGAGTTCCTCACCGAGACGCGCGGCACGGGCCAGCTCCACCACGTGCTCGAGGGCTTCGAGCCGTGGCACGGCGAGATCCGCTCGCGCCAGAACGGCTCGCTGATCGCCGACCGCCAGGGCGTCGCGACGGAGCACGCGCTGATGACGCTGCAGGAGCGCGGCGAGCTGTTCGTCGAGCCCGGCATCGACGTCTACGACGGGATGATTATCGGCCTCAACGCGCGCAGCGAGGACATGGAGGTCAACCCGACGCGCGAGAAGAAGCTCACGAACATGCGCGCCGCCTCCGCCGAGGAGCTCGTGCGCCTCACGCCCCCGCGCCACCTCTCGCTCGAGCAGGCGCTCGAGTTCATCGCCGAGGACGAGTGCGTCGAGGTGACCCCCGACGCCGTCCGCCTCCGCAAGGTCGAGCTCGACCCGAACCAGCGCCGCCGCCTCGAGAAGGCCAAGAAGGGTCTGTAACCCACCATCGGCGAAGGACCGCAGGTCCTTCCCCCGACGGCAAGGGGAACACCGGACGCAGTCCGGCGCCGAGCCCGGAGCTTCCCACGCGCCGCGTGGGCACGTGAAGCTCCGTGCTCAAGGCGGGCCTCTGACCGCCCTTAACTGAACAAAGGGGCCAGACCCCTTTGTTCAGTTAAGACCGGTGAAATGGCTTGAACAGGCGCGAACGAGACGCCCGTGTCGTACTTCGGTCACATTCCGCGCGCCCACTACCTCACCAAAGGGGCCAGACCCCTTTGGTCAGTTAAGGGGTCTGGCCCCTTTGG
>JBPCSR010000167.1:0-20989 GCA_051006935.1 Gaiellales bacterium | reverse complement strand
GGTGAGCAGTCCCGCGGTCTCCGTCGCCGCGGCCCCGGCGGCCTTCAACCCGCACGCCACGGCGCGCGCGCACGAGACGACGATCACGGTCACGCCGACGGTCGCCGGCACCGCGACGACCACGGTCGAGAGCAGCGCGGGCGTGATCGTCGCGACGCTGTCCGTGAACGCCCCGACGACGCCCGCGGCGGCGCTCGCCTACTCGTGGGACGGCGGCGGGGCCGCCGACGGGGACTACGCGATCCACGTGGCGCTGACCGACGCGGCCGGCGTCATCAGCGAGGCGATCGCCCCCGTCGCGATCGACAGCACGCCGCCGAAGGTGGTCTTCCCGCCGGCGCAGCCCTCCGCGACGAAGCAGGGCCCCGTCACGGTGCGCGCCTCCACGGCCGACCCGACCGGCGCCGCGGCGATGACGCTGTCGGTGTCGAACCAGCTCGACGACCTCCTCGGCACGGTCCGCGTACCCCTGGCGGCCGACAGCACCAGCGGCTCGTTGGCGTGGAACCTGCGCCTGCGCCGACGCCTGCTGCTGCCAGGCGTGTACCACCTGCGCGTGGCCGTCACCGACGGGGCCGGCAACACCGGGGAGTCGACGATGCGGCTCGTGCGGGTGCAGCGTCCGGTGCAGGCGAAGATCATCTACTCGCTGCCCGACGCCGGCAACGTGATCGGCCTGTCGTTCGACGACTGCGTCAGCCAGCGGGACATGCTGGCGATCATCAACGCCTTCAAGGCGGCGAAGGCGCACACGACGTTCTTCTGCAACGGCGTGAACGTCCGCTCGAACCAGTCCGCGGCGCGCGCCGCGCTCGCCGCCGGGGACACGATCGGCTCCCACACGTGGTCGCATCCGCAGCTGCCGACGCTCTCCTACGGCGAGCAGGCCAGCCAGATCCAGGGCGACATCGACGTCTGGTGGCAGGTCGCCCGGGCGGCGCCGACGCCGTTCTTCCGCCCGCCGTACGGCCTCCACAACAACGCGACGCTGCAGGCGGCGGGAGCCGAGGGCTTCCGGTGGGTGATCCTCTGGGACGTGGATCCCTCCGACTACCTCGATCCGCCGCCGTCCGTGCTGGTCGACCACGTCGTCACGCACGCCCGCAGGGGGTCGATCGTCGTGATGCACGTGAACGCCAACACCGCGTCCGCCGTGCCGGCGCTGATCCGCGCGGTGCGCGCGAAGGGCCTCGAGCCGAAGTCGATGGACGAGCTGTTCGGCTCGGCCGCGTACCTCAGCCCCGCCAGCGGGTGACGTCGACCGGACCGGCGCCCGCGCCGTAGTGCCGGCCGTGCAGCACCGCGCCCGAGGCGACCGCCTTGGCGCGGGTCGCCGCCTCCGCCAGCGGCACGCCGCCGCCCAGCAGCGTGGCGAGGGTCGAGGCGTACGTGCAGCCCGCGCCGTGCGTGGTGCGGGCCGGATGCCGCTCGCCCGGAATCGCCGTGATCGATCCCGCGACGCACAGCGTGTCCGCGGCGGACGGCCCGTGGCCGCCCGTCACGATCACCGCGCAGCCGGCGCGGTCGTGGATGGCCCGGGCGAGCTCGGCCGCGTCGTCGGTGGCGAGCCCGGCCAGCGCCTGCGCCTCGAGCAGATTCGGCGTGGCGACCGTCGCGTGCGGCAGGAGGACCTCGAGCAGCGTGCGCCTGGCGTCGACGTCGAGCAGCGCGGCGCCCGATTCCGCGCGCATGACCGGGTCGACGACGACGGGGATCAGGAGCGTCGGGTCGAGCGAGGCGACGACGCCCGCCACGGCCTCGACGACGTCGGCCGAGCCGAGCATCCCCGTCTTGACGGCGTCGACGCCGAGGTCGTCGATCACGACACGGGCCTGCTGCGCCACGAACGCGGCCGGCACGGGGTGGACGGCGTGCACGCCGAGGGTGTCCTGCGCGGTCAGGGCGGTGATCGCCGTCAGCGGATAGCCGCCGGCGGTGGCGATCGCCTTCACGTCGGCCTGGATCCCCGCCGCGCCGCCGCTGTCACTGCCCGCGAGCGTCAGCACGCGGGGCGCGGTGTCGAGGGCGTCGAGGAGGGCGGTGACTGCGGTAGCGGGGTTCTCGGCCTCCGCGATCTCGCGGACGGCCGCGACGCGCGGGACGCCGAGCGCGCCGAGCCGCCGGACGCGCTGCGGGTCGAGCCCGCCGAGCGCGAACCACGGGATCGTCCCGTCGCGCACCGCGGCGATCGCGTTGGCCAGGCCGGTGGGCTCGCGATCCGGCTTGGTGGGCGTGGCCCAGAGCGGGCTCACCGACGCGTAGTCGGCGCCTTCGGCGGCCGCCTGCGCGAGCGCATCGCCGCCGCGGGTGGTGCGGCCGACGATCCGGTCGGGCCCGACGATGCCGCGTCCCCAGTCGATCGCGCCGTCGTCCTGGCCGAGATGCACGCCGTCGGCGTCGACCAGCATTGCGAGCTCGGGGTCGTCGTTCACCAGCAGCAGCGCGCCCGCCGCGCGGGCGGCCGCCGCGCAGGCGCGGGCCTCGTCGATCAGCCGCTCGCGCCCGATCGTGCGGTCGCGCAGCTGGAAGACGGTCGCGCCGGCCTGCGCCATCTCCGGGAGCTGCTCGGCGAGACGACCGGCGCGAAGGTCGGCGGGGCCGATCACGTAGAGGCGCGACGCCGCCAGGAGGGCGAGGCGCTCCGCGCGCGTCCTCATGGGGCGGTGCCGGGACCGAGGTCGGGGAGGCCGGCGGCGGAGGTGGAGGCGTGGGCGTAGCGGCGGCGCGGCACCCGACCGCTGCGGGCGGCCAACCAGCCGGCACGCACGGCGAGGTCGAACGCGCCCGCCATCCGCACGGGATCCGCGCAGCGGCTGATCGCAGTGGCGGCGAGGATCGCGTCGCAGCCCAGCTCCATGGCGAGGGCGGCGTCGGAGGCGGTGCCGATGCCCGCGTCGAGCACGACCGGCACGGACACCGCCTCGCGCAGCAGGGAGATGGCGTGCGGGTTGAGGATGCCGAGGCCGCTGCCGATCGGCGAGCCGAGCGGCATCACGGCGACGCAGCCGGCCTGCTCGAGGCGCTGGGCGAGGATCGGGTCGTCGCCCGTGTAGGGGAAGACCTTGAACCCCTCGGCCGCGAGCGCCGTGGCGGCCTCGAGCGTCCCGACGGGATCGGGCAGCAGCGTCTGCTCGTGCCCGATCACCTCGAGCTTGAGCCAGTCGGTCTCCAGCGCCTCCCGCGCGAGGTGCGCGGTGCGGATCGCGTCGTCGGCCGTGTAGCAGCCGGCGGTGTTCGGCAGGACGCGCGCGCCCCCCTGGGTGATCGCGTCGAGCAGCCCCGGCGGCGCCTGGTCGATCCGGCGCAGCGCGACCGTGACCATCGCCGATCCGCTGGCCGCGAGCGCCGCGGAGAACGTGTCGAGGTCGCCGAAACCGCCGCTGCCGAGGATCAGGCGCGAGCCGAGCGCCTCGCCCGCCACGCTCCAGGTGCGCTCATCCACCGGCGGTTGCACGGACCACCTCCACGGCGTCGTCGGCGGTCAGCGTCGTGTCGGGCCAGGCCGCGCGCGGGACGACCACGCCCGCGCGGGCGATCGCCACGCCGCGCTCGTCGTCCTGCAGACCCACCTGGCGCGCCAGATCGAGGATCGTCGCGCCGACCGCGACCACGGCGGGCTCCCCGTTGACGACGATCGCGATGGCCGGGGCCGGTTCGGTCGGATCCATTCGAGCTTCCTCCGCTGGTCTGAGCCAGATCAGGTTCCGCGGTCGCGGGTCTCCCCGCCTCTCAGCCCCGGATGGGACTCCCGCGCTCGCTGCGCACCATAGACGACGACCGGGGAGTTCGCACGGGGACGGCTGATACCCTCCGCGGGCTGCCACCGACGGCAGCCACACGATTCAAGGAGCTGGTCCGAAACGATGTCCACGTTCTTCGGCGAACACGCCGTGCTGATCGCGCTCATCTGCGGCGCCATCACCGTCATCTACGGCTTGATCCTCACCCGCTGGGTGCTCTCGAAGCCCGACGGCGACGACAAGATGCGCGAGATCGCAGCGGCCATCCAGGAGGGCGCCTCCGCCTACCTGAGCCGCCAGTACCGCACCGTCGCGATCGTCGCGATCGTGCTGGCCCTGATCCTGCTGGTCGTCCCGGATCTCGGCGGCTGGAAGGTCGCCGTCGGCTTCCTGATCGGCGCGGTCCTGTCCGCCGCGGCCGGCTTCATCGGCATGAACGTGGCCGTGCGCGCCAACGTCCGCACCGCCGAGGCCGCCAAGAAGGGCCTCGGGCCGGCGCTCGACGTCGCGTTCAAGGGCGGCACCGTCACGGGCATCCTCGTCGTCGGCCTCGGCCTGATCGGCGTCGCCGGCTACTACGGCATCCTGCTGGCGGCCGGCTACAGCTCCTCCGAGACGCTCCACGGCCTCGTCGGCCTCGGCTTCGGCGGCTCCCTGATCTCGGTGTTCGCGCGCGTCGGCGGCGGCATCTTCACGAAGGGCGCCGACGTCGGCGCCGACCTCGTGGGCAAGATCGAGGCGGGCATCCCCGAGGACGACCCGCGCAACCCCGCCGTGATCGCCGACAACGTCGGCGACAACGTGGGCGATGACGCCGGCATGGCCGCCGACCTCTTCGAGACGTACGCCGTCTCGCTGGTCGCGGCGATGCTCCTGATCAGCCAGCTGACCGACGGCGACAGCGCCCTCGTCGGCATTCCGCTGATCCTCGCCGGCCTCTCGGGCCTCGCCTCCATCGTCGGCACGCTGGTCGTGCGGGTGAAGGAGGGCGGCTCGGTGATGGGCGCGCTGTACCGCGGCGTGCTCGTGTCCGCCGTGATCTCCGCGATCCTCTTCATCCCGGCGATCTTCGGCCTCGACGACCAGATCACCGCGCAGGCCGCGCACCTCGGCGACACCTCGACCGGGAAGATCTTCGTCTGCTCGCTGATCGGCCTCGTCGTCACGGCGCTGCTGATGGCGATCACGGAGTACTACACCGGCACCCGCTGGAAGCCGGTCCAGGAGGTCGCGGAGGCCTCGACCACGGGCCACGCGACGAACATCATCTCCGGCCTCGGCTTCTCGATGCAGGCCACCGCGGCGCCGGTCGTCGTGATCGGCGGCGGCATCCTGCTCAGCAACTGGATGGCCGGCCTCGCCGGCATCGCGATCGCCGTCGTGGCGATGCTCTCGATGGCGGGCGTGATCATCGCGCTCGACGCGTTCGGCCCGGTCACGGACAACGCCGGCGGCATCGCCGAGATGGCGGGTTTGCCCGAGGACGTCCGCAACAAGGTGACCGACCCGCTCGACGCCGTCGGCAACACCACGAAGGCCGTCACCAAGGGCTACGCGATCGGCTCCGCCGCCCTTGCGGCGGTGATCCTGTTCGCGTCGTACCAGGACGAGCTGATCTCCCAGCTGAAGGACGCCGGCAAGCCGGCCGTCGCGAACGCGCTGGCGTTCGACCTGTCCGACCCGTGGGTGATCGTCGGCCTGCTCATCGGCGGCGCGATGCCGTTCGTGTTCGCGTCGTTCTGCATGAGCGCCGTGGGCAAGGCCGGCAAGGCCGTCGTCGAGGAGGTGCGCCGGCAGTTCCGCGAGAAGCCGGGCATCATGGACCACACCGAGCGCCCCGAGTACGGCACGTGCGTCGACATCGTCACGCGCACCGCGCTCCGCGAGATGCTCGTCCCGGCCGCGATCCCGATCGTCATCCCGATCATCGTCGGCCTCTTCGTGATCTGGACGCACAACGGCCTCCAGATGCTCGGCGGCCTGCTCGTCGGCACCATCGTGACCGGCCTCTTCCTGGCCATCTCGATGACCTCGGGCGGCGGCGCGTGGGACAACGCGAAGAAGCTGATCGAGGACGGCGCGCACGGCGGCAAGGGCTCGATCGCCCATCAGGCCGCCGTCACCGGCGACACGGTCGGCGATCCCTACAAGGACACCGCCGGTCCGGCCATCAACCCCATGATCAAGATCGCCAACATCGTCGCGATCCTGATCATCCCGGCGCTCGTCGCGATCGTCGGGTAGCGACACCGCACGCGGGCCCCGTCGGCTTCGGCCGGCGGGGCCCTTCGCGTTTCCGGGGCGTCTCAGATGCCGGCGAGCAGTCCGCCGTCGACGGGCAGCGCGACGCCGGTGACCCACGCCGCCTCGTCCGAGCCGAGGTAGACGAAGGCGTCGGCGATGTCGCGCGGCGTGCCGAGCCGTCCGATCGGATGGAGTCCCGTCGCGAACGTCCGCACGGCGTCGGGGTCGTCCTGCTCGGCCAGGAACGTCTCCAGCATCGGCGTCTCGGTGAAGCCGGGGCAGACGCAGTTCGCGCGCACGCCGTGCGGGGCCCCGTCGATCGCGATGCACTTGGTGAGCATCACGACGCCGGCCTTGGACGCGCAGTAGGCGGCCTGGTTGGCGGATCCGTCGAGACCGACCACGGAGCCCGTCAGCAGCACGCAGCCGCGCGCCTCGCGCAGGTGCGGCCACGCGGCGCGCACGAAGCGCTGCGCGCTCGTGAGATTCACGGCGATCGCGTCGTCCCACGTCGCGTCGTCGATCTCCCAGAGCGTGCCGACGGCGGGGCGTCCGGCGTTCAGCACCAGCAGGTCGAGGCCGCCCATGCGCTGCGCAGCGGCGGCCACGGCCGCCTCCACCTGCGACGTATCGCGGATGTCGGCGGTCACGTCTCCGCCGGCGAGGTCGACGGAGACCACCTGCGCGTCCTCCTCGCGGAAACGCTCGACGATGCCCTTGCCGATCCCCGACGCGCCACCCGTCACGAGCGCGCGCCGTCCTGCCAGTCGTCCGTCCATGTCCTGCCTCCTCGCCGGCAGCGTACCGGCGGGCGGCGTCAGTCGGCCAGGACGCGCAGCGTCACCGGTGCGCCGGCGCAGACGCCGGTCGCCTCGATCGCGCTGATCGCGGTGCGAGCGGCGCCCTCGGGTGCGGGGTGCGTGACGATCACGAGCTGGGCGCGGCCCTCCGCGGCGCGCTGCACGACGGAGTCGATCGACACCGCCTGTTCGGCGAGGATGGCGGCGATGCGCGCCAGTACGCCCGGCTCGTCCTTGACGTCGAGTCGGATGTAGAGCGCGGACTCGACCTGATCGGCCGGCACGAGCGGAAGGTCGCGGAAGACGCCGGCCGTGCGCGGGAAGCCCGTGCCCGAGGTGCCGAGGACGCCCATCAGATCGCCGATCACGGCCGAGGCCGTCTCGTCGCCGCCGGCGCCCGGTCCGACGAGCGTCACCTCGCGGATCGCGTCGCCGCGGAGCATGACCGCGTTGAAGGAGCCGTTGACGCCGCTCAGCGGATGGCGGTGGGGCACGAGCGTGGGGGCGACGCCGACCACGACGCCGGCGGGCACGCGGCGCGCCTGGCCGATCAGCTTCACGCTGTAGCCGAGGTCGTCGGCGAAGGCCACGTCGAGGCTCTCGAGGCGGTCGATGCCCTCGTGCGGCACGTCGTCGATCGTGACGCGTGTGTGGAAGGCGATCGAGGCGAGGATCGCGACCTTCGCGGCGGCGTCGCCGCCCGTCACGTCCTCCGTGGGATCGGCCTCGGCGTAGCCCAGGCGCTGGGCCTCGGCGAGCACGGTCGCGTAGTCGCCGCCGCCGGCCATCTCCGTGAGCATGAAGTTCGTCGTCCCGTTGACGATGCCGAAGACGGCGTTCACCTCGCTCGCGATCATCGACTCGCGCAGCACCTTCACGACCGGGATCGCGGCGCAGACGCTCGCCTCGAAGCGCAGCTGCACGCCGTGCTCCTCCGCGGCCGCGAACAGCTCCGCACCGTGACGGGCGAGCAGCTGCTTGTTGGCCGTGACGACCGACTTCCCCGCGGCGAACAGCTCGAGCATCCACGCGCGCGTGGGGGAGACGCCGCCCATCACCTCCGCGACGACCGCGATCGACGCGTCATCGCGGATCTCGGCGAAGTCGTCGGTGAGGAGGCCCGCCCGGGGCTCGGAGTCGCGCTTGGCGGCGAGGTCGCGCACGAGGGCGCGGCGCACCTCGACGGGCGCGCCGACCACGCGCGCGACGTCCTCGCTGCGTGCGGTCAGCAGGCGGTCGACGGCAGAGCCGACGGTGCCGTAGCCGAGCAGGCCGATGCCGATCGGGGAGGCGCTCATAGGATGGCTCAGGGTAGCGGTCGGGTACCGTTCGTGACGCATGTCGGCGAGCACGCGCACCCTCGGCCTGATCCGGCGCTTCCGCGATCGCCTGCCGGCCTTCGACGACGACAGCATCGTCTCGATCGGCGAGGGCTCGACGCCGCTGATCCACGCGCCGCGCCTCGGCGCACGGCTCGGCGTGGACCTGCACCTCAAGTTCGAGGGGCTCAATCCGACCGGCTCGTTCAAGGACCGGGGGATGACCACGGCGCTGTCCGCGGCCAAGCAGGACGGGGCCAAGGCCGTGATCTGCGCGTCGACGGGCAACACGTCGGCCTCGGCGGCCGCGTACGCCGCGCGGGCGGGCATCCGCTGCGTCGTCGTGATCCCCGGCGGCAAGGTGGCGCTCGGCAAGCTGGCGCAGGCGCAGGTCGCCGGCGCGCAGGTCGTGCAGATCGACGGCTCGTTCGACGACGCCCTGCGGATGGTGCGGGTGATGAGCGAGGAGCACCCGATCACGCTCGTCAACAACCTCAATCCGTATCGCCTCGAGGGGCAGAAGACGGCCGCGTGGGAGATCATCGAGGACCTCGGGCGGCAGCCGGAGTGGATGTGCCTGCCCGTCGGCAACGGCGGCAACATCACGGCCTACTGGCGCGGCTACACCGAGTCGCTCGAGCGCGGCGACATCTCGGCGCTGCCGCGCATGCTCGGCGCGCAGGCCGAAGGCTCCGCGGCGATGGTGCGCGGCGAGGACGTGCTGCAGCCCGAGACGATCGCCACCGCGATCCGCATCGGCGCGCCGGTCCGGCGCGAGGAGGCCGCCGCGGCGGCGACCGACTCGCACGGCGGCTTCGCGGCGGCGAGCGACCGCGAGATCCTCAACTGGTTCGGGCACGTCGTGCGGGACGAAGGCGTGTTCTGCGAGCCCTCGAGCGCGGCGTCGCTGGCCGGCCTCGCCAACGCCCGGCGCGACGGCCTCGTGCCCGAGGGGGCCGAGGTCGTATGCGTCCTGACCGGCAACGGCCTCAAGGACCCGGACAACGCGATCGCCGAGAGCGCGCCGCCCGTGTCGATCCCCGCCGAGCGCGACGCGCTCGAGCGCATCGTCCTGGGGAGCTGACGCCGTTGTACGCGGTCGTCGGCGGACTGATCGCGGCGTTGATGTGGGGATGCTCGACGATCCTCGCCGGACGCTCGTCGCGCCAGATCGGCGCCGAGTCGACGCTCGGCTGGGTCGGGATCGGCGGTGCGGTCGTGATCACGCCGATCGCGCTCGTGTACGGCATCCGGCCGGGCACGGACTGGATCGACTGGGCGCTGGTCGTGGTCGGTGCGGTGGGCTCCGTCGTCGGCCTGCGCTTCACCTACAAGGCGCTGTCGCTCGGCAAGGTCGGCGTCGTCGTCGCGATCACGAGCACCGAGGGTGCGATCGCCGCGCTGGTCGCCGTTGCCTTCGGCGCGTCGCTCGGGCTGGTGTCCGCGATCGGCATCGCCCTCGCCACCGTCGGCGTGGCCGCCGTGAGCCTCGGTCGTCACGTGGACGATTCGCACGAGATGGTGCGCGACAACCGCCGGGCCGCCGTCAACGCCTCCGCGGCGGCGGCGATCTTCGGCGGATCGTTGTTCGTGTCGGGCGACGTCGGCGCGCGCGTCGGCCCGCCGTGGGTCGTGATGGGCGCGCGCTGGCTCGGGATCCTCACGATGGCCGTGCCGCAGCTGCTGCGCGGGCGCTTCAGCGCGGCCCGGCCGGCGGTCTTCTTCGCGCTGCTCGCCGGGGTCGGCGAGTCCACCGGCTTCCTCGGCTTCCTGTGGGGCGCCGAGAGCAGCATCGGCATCGCCGCCGTGATGGCCACGCAGTACGCGACGGTCGCCACGCTGATCTCCTGGATCGTGCTCGGCGAGCGCCTCTCCCGCCTGCAGCTGCTCGGCGTCGCCGTCGTCATCAGCGGCGTGGCGATCCTCGCGGTGAACGGCGCCTGATGGGCCTCGTCCTCGGCATCTGCTCCGCGCTGATCTGGGGGGTCGCCGGCGTCACGGCGGGCCTCGGGTCCCGGATGGTGGGTCCGTTCCGGATGATCACCTGGGGCCTCGTGCTCGGGATGGCGCTGGCCGTGCCGCTCGCCGTGCTGAGCGGCGCGCCCGGCCACATCGACCTGCGCGTCGCGATCTGGATCGTCGTGGTCGCCGCCGGGATGCTCAGCGGCATGGTGTTCGTGAACGCGGGCATGCGGCGCGGCAGCATCAGCGTCGTCGCGCCCATCTCCGCGCTCTACGGCGGCTTCTCCGCGCTGCTCTCGATCGTGCTGGGCGAGCCGGTCACCGCGTTGGCGATCGCGTCGCTGATCATCGCGGTGCTGGGCGGCGTGCTGGCGGCCTCGGGCCAGACCGCGGCGCCGGGGGCGCAGTACTCCAACCAGCGGGCGGCGGCCGGCTTCGCGGCGCTGGCAGCCGTGGTCTGGGGGATCCAGCTCTACGCCGGCGGGCAGATCGAGGTCGAGCTCGGCCCGTCGTGGCTGGTCCTGATCGCGCGCTCCCTGGGGCTGATCGTGCTGGTCGCCGTCCTGCTCCCGCGTGGCGCGCTGCGCGTGCCGCGGAAGGTCCTGCCGTACGCCCTGGTCACAGGCTGCGGCGAGGTCGCGGGATTCACCCTCTACCTCCACGCCTCCAACTACGGCATCGCCGAGGCGTCGGTGCTGACCGGCCAGTACGGGACCGTCGCGGCGCTGATCGGGCTCGTGGTGCTCAAGGAGCGCCTGCGCGGGATCCAGTACGTCGGCCTGGCGATGATCGTGATCGCCGTGGTCGGCCTGTCGATCGCCTGATCAGCCGGCGAGCGCGACGAGCAGCTCCGCCCGCGTCCGCGCGACGGGGGCGTCGTACCCACCGAGCGCGGCCTGGGCGGCGCTGAGGGCGTCGTCCAGGGAGCCATCGCCGGCGGCGACGGCGGTGAACGCCCGGGCGCAGCCGAGCTGCTGCAGGGCGAGGTCGAGCGGGACGGCCGGCAGCGCGCTGCAGACCGCGAGCCGCGTGCCGCCCTTGGCGGCGGAGCGGAGCGCGGCGTTGACCTCCGGATCGGGCACGAGGTGCACCGGCGCGTGGGCCTCGAACCAGCGCGTCAGCTCGGTGCGCCAGTTGGCGACGTCGTCGCCGGCCCAGGCGTCGATCGCGGCGAGGGCGCCCGCGGCGTCGGCAGGCAGCGCGGCGGGATCGAGCGGCGGGGTGCCGCCGAGGCGCCGCGCGAGGTAATCGGCGGCCGCGGCCACGAGGGCGTCCACGTCGGCCAGCGCCGTGTCGACCACGATCAGCCCGCCCATCGACGCCCCCTGTGCCGGTACACCACGACGAGCACCATAACCGCGATGCCGATGCCGACCGCGTCGATTGCGACGTCCACGGGCGCGCCGTGGCGCGTCGGCACGAAAGTCTGGTGGTACTCGTCGGCGCCGGCGTAGGCGAGCGCGAGCAGCGCCCCGCCGACCAGTGCCGGCGGCTGGCGGATCCCTTGGGCCCGCAGGGCCATGACGCACGCGGCGCAGAGGAGTCCGAAGACGCCGATGTGGGCGGCCTTGCGGGTGACCGTGTCGAGCCACCCCGAGGCGATCGCGAGGTCGGGGGTCGAGCTGAGCACCCAGATCAGCACGGCGATGCCGGCGGCGGGAAGGCATGCGAGCAGGCGCATGCCGGCAGCGTATCGACCGCACGGGCGTCGTCCTCGGCCGTGGATGCCGCCGAGTGCGCGCGGATCCCATGCGCCTGCGCGCGCCTCCGCTCACGCCCGTCGCGTGGGGCCGGGCGAGGCTCCGCGCATGCACACGCCCCTGCGCAACCTCCTGATCAGCCTCGCCGTCGCCACCTGCGGCCTCGCGCTCGTCGCACCGTCCCGCGCGGCCGTGACGACCATCGCCTACGCCCTCCCGTCCGCCGACCCGAGCGGGATCACGGCGCAGACCGCGCCCGGCATCGCCGGCTGCATCGCGGGATGCGCCCAGCTGCGTCTCGTGCGCGGTGCAGCCGTCGCGGCCAGGCGGCAGGGACTGCTCGCGTTCGCCGCGCCGGCCGGCACGTCGATCGTGCAGGCGACGCTGCGCCTGCGCTATCGCACGCGGCAGGCGGCGGTGTCGGCGCATCTGCTCGGGCGCTACGGCGGCCGCTGGATCGACAGCCGGCGACTGCGTTCCACCGCAGGCACGACGGCCACGGTGGCGACTGGTCGCGGGGCGACGGCGGTGGCGGTGTCGCTCACCGCGGACGCGGCCGTGCCCGCCAGGACCGTGAAGGCCGATGGGGACAACACGGTCAGCGTCGATTCGGTTCACCTCGTGGTGCAGGATGCGAGCGCGCCGACGGTGGCGTGGGCGGGCGACGACGCGGCGGGGCCGGACTGGCGACGCGGGACGATCTGCGGGGCATTCGCCAGCCAGGACGCGGGCCTCGGGGTGGACCGCGTCGAGTATGCGGTCGGCGGTGCGGTCGCGATCGCCACGGCGCCGCCGGGAGGACGCCTCCAGCCGCGGCCGCTCGCGTTCGGGGGGAACGTGTGCCTCGACACCGCGCAGCTGCCCGACGGCACATACGGCACGACGCTGACCGCCGTCGACACGGGCGCCGAGGGGAACCGCAGCACCCCTGTCGGCGGCAGTGCGCGCATCGACAACACCGCGCCGGTCGTGGCCTACACCGCGCCGGCGGACCCGGAGAGCCGACTGCCGCTGGCGCACCTCGCGGTGCAGGACGGTGCCAGCGGCATCGCGCGCGTGGCGGCCGCCATCGACGGCATTCCGGCGACGCTGAGGACCCTCGGCGGCGACGTCGGGGTGACCCCCGCCGCTCCCGTGGCCGACGGCCTCCACCGCATCACGTGGGAGGTGGCAGACGCCGCCGGCAACGTGACGACCGGCGCCGAGACGTTCGGCATCGCCGACGTCACGCCACCCACGATCGACACTGCGGCTCCGACCGGCGTGGTGGGACCTCTGGCGCCGATCGTGGCGCACGCCACCGACACGGGCGCCGGCATCGCACCGGACGGGTGGCGGCTGGCCGTCGACGGCGTGGACGTCACGGCGGCTGCCGACCTGGACGGCAGCGGCTCGATCGCGTACACCCCGACGCGTCCGTGGGGCGAAGGGGACCACGTGGTGCGCCTGACCGTCGCCGATCGCAGCGGCAATCGCGTCGTGCGCACGTGGAGCTTCTCCCTGCCGGTCACGCCGACGCCGCCGGCCCCCGCGCCCGCCGCGCCGGCGACGCCGACGGAGGCGACCGCGCCCATGTCCAGCGGGCCCGATCCCACGGCCGACGCGCCCGAGACCGACCTCCGTCCGGCGCGACGCGTGGAGCTGCGCACGTCGGCGCAGCGCACGCGGGCGGGTGGCGAGGTGCGGCTGCACGGGCGCGTCGCCGGTGTCCGGGCCACCAGGCTCCGCATCGAGGCCCGCGTCGGCTCCGGCTGGCGTCTCGTCGCGACCGTCCCGATCGACCGCGCTGGGCGCTTCGCGACACCGGTGCGACTGCCCAGCGCCGGCCGCTACGCCGTCCGGGCACGCGTCGGCGACGTGACGTCGGCGGTCGTCCGTCTGATCGCCCGCTGACGGCCCGGCGGTGACGGAGACCGGCTGCTACGTTGGGCGCGGATGGCGCACGACCCGCTCGCAGGACTCAACCCCGCGCAGATCGAGGCGGTCCGGGCGGAGCCCGGGCCGCTCCTCGTCGTAGCCGGCGCCGGCTCCGGCAAGACCCGCGTCCTGACCCACCGGATCGCGCACCTCGTGGAGGAGCGCGGCGCCCAGCCGTCGTCGATCCTCGCGATCACGTTCACCAACAAGGCCGCCGGCGAGATGGCGGAACGGGTCAACCAGCTGCTCGGCCGCTACGCGACGGGCATGTGGGTGATGACCTTCCACGCCGCCTGCGCGAGGATCCTGCGCGCCGAGGCGACGCGGATCGGGTTCCGGCCGTCGTTCTCGATCTACGACTCCTCGGACCAGGTGCGCCTCGTGCGCTCGATCATCGAGGACGACCTCGGGCGCGACGCCAAGCGCTATCCCGCCCGCGGCGTGCACGCCCGCATCAGCTCGGCCAAGAACCAGCTGATCTCGCCCGAGCAGTTCATCGAGGAGAACGACGGCTACTTCGACACGACCGTGGGAGAGGTCTACCAGCGCTACCAGGCGCGCCTGCTCGAAGCCGGCGCGATGGACTTCGACGACCTGCTGGTCCACACGGCGCACCTGCTCGAGCAGATCCCCGAGGCGCGGGAGCGATGGCAGCACGCCTTCCAGCACATCCTCGTCGACGAGTACCAGGACACGAACCACGCCCAGTACCGCCTGATCCGCTCGCTCGCGGCGGAGCACCGGAGCATCATGGTCGTCGGCGACAGCGACCAGTCGATCTACTCGTGGCGCGGCGCGGATATCCGCAACATCCTCGACTTCGAGCAGGACTTCCCGAACGCCCGCACGATCCGCCTCGAGCAGAACTACCGGTCGACGCAGACGATTCTCGACGCGGCCAACGCGGTGATCGCGAACAACCGCGACCGTCAGGAGAAGCGCCTGTGGTCCGAGCTCGGCGCCGGCGAGCAGGTGCGCGTCGTCGAGTGCGCCGACGAGCGCAGCGAGGCCCGCTACGTGGTCGGCCAGATCTCGCGCGTGATCGGAGAGGGCGGCTCGTTGCGCGACACCGCCGTCTTCTACCGCACGAACGCGCAGTCCCGCGCGATGGAGGAGGCGCTCCGCCAGGCCGACGTGCCGTACCGCATCATCGGCGGCACCGGCTTCTACGACCGTCAGGAGATCAAGGACGCGCTCGCCTACCTCCGTGCCGTCGCCAACCCCAGCGACGACGTCTCGCTGCGCCGGATCATCAACGTCCCGCGCCGCGGCATCGGCGACACCACCGTGACGCGGCTGGCCGAGCACGCCGCAACGCTGGGCGTCTCGCTGCGCAGCGCACTCGACGACGCCGACGCGGTGCTGCCCGGCGCGGCCGCGCGCAAGGCCGTCGCCGCGTTCACCGACCTCCTCCAGCGCCTCGAGAACGCGGCGCGCGACCTGGAGCCCGCCCAGCTGCTCGAGCGGGTGTACGAGGAGACGGGGATGATCGAGGCGCTGCGCGCCGAGCGCACGCTCGAGGCCAACGGGCGCATCGAGAACCTCAACGAGCTCCTCGGCGTCGCGCAGTCGGCGATCCACACGGGCGACGCGGAGGCCGATCTCGCCACGTTCCTGCAGGAGCTGAGCCTCGTCTCCGATGCCGATGACCTCCCCGAGGCCGAGGACGACGCCGCGGTCACGCTGATGACACTCCACACCGCCAAGGGCCTGGAGTTCCCGCGCGTCTACATGATCGGCATGGAGGACAACATCTTCCCGCACGCGCGTGCACTCGAGGAGGCCAACCTCGAGGAGGAGCGGCGCCTTTGCTACGTCGGCATGACCCGGGCCCGCGAGGTGCTGACGATGACGTACGCGCGCTCGCGCAGCATCTACGGCCGGCAGGACTGGAATCCGCCCTCGACGTTCCTCGCCGAGATCCCGCAGGACCTGATCGCGTTGGAGCGCGTCGGCTCGCGCGGCGGGACGGCGATGCCGTCCTCGCGTTCCTCGTACCCCGACCGGCCGCCGGTCTCCACGCCGTCCCGTCGTATCGAGCGCGCCGCGCCCGAGGACCTGCCGGTGATCGCCACGGGCGACACCGTCCGGCATTCCACCTTCGGCGAGGGCATCGTGATCAGCGTGCCGAGCGCGGAGGAGATCATCGTGCGCTTCCCGGGCTCCGGCGAACGTCGGCTGCACGTCGCGTACGCGCCGATCGAGCTCGTGTGATCCCGTAGTCGTGGCTCGGCGCCCGGGCGCGGGCGCGCCGCGCGGACGCGGACCTCTGGTAGATTCGCGTTCCGTCCGGGCGATTAGCTCAGTTGGTAGAGCACCAGCTCGACAAGCTGGGGGTCACTGGTTCGAGCCCAGTATCGCCCACTCGGATTCCGCGGAATCCGCCCGGACGCGACGCCGCCCTCGGGCGGCGTTCGTCGTCTCAGGCGCCGACGCTCTCGTAGACCTCGAGCCGGCGGTCGCGCAGCAGCGGGAAGATCTGCGCTGCCACGATGGCGGTGAAGTGGGGCGAGTCGCAGTGCGCCTGGAACGCGGCCTCGTCGTCGTACTGCTCGTACAGGAACAGCACGGACGTGTCGGCCGGATCCGTGTGGAGGATGTAGGCCTGGCAGCCGGGCTCTGCGTTCGACGGTGCGAGCATCGACTCCGCGAGCTCCCGCACGCGCGCCTTCTCACCCGGGTTGATCGTCCAGCGGACGGCGATGCAATAGGCCATTCCCTCGTCTCCCTCGTCGGTCACCCGCATCGTCGCATGCCGGGTACAGTGCCGCCATGACCGACGTCGCCCGCCTGTTCTTCCTCCCCGGCGCCGGCTCGTTCGCGCCGCACGTGCTGCTCGAGGACACCGGCATTCCGCACGAGCTCGTGCGCGTCGTGCGGGACGACGACGGGACGCCGATCGAGCCGGCCGACTACCTGCAGGTGAACCCGAACGGGCGCATCCCGGCCCTGATCTGGCCGGACGGGACGCTCCAGACGGAGTCCGCGGCGATCTGCCTGGGCCTCGCCGAGCGGGACGGGCGCCCGAGCCTGATCCCCGCGGTCGGCACGTCGCAGCGGCTCGAGGTGCTGACCCGCCTGATGTTCCTGACGAACACCGTGCAGGTCGCGATCCTCCGCACGCGCTACCCGCAGCGCTTCGCCGACGACGACGCAGGTCGCGCAGCCGTCACCGCGCGTGGCGACCGCGACCTGCTCGAGCTGCGCGCGCGCTGCGCCGCCTGGTACGCCGGTGGCGCGCCGTTCATCCGCGGCGACGAGCCCGGAGTGGACGACGTCTTCCTCGGCATGCTGATCCGCTGGACGCGGCTCACCGCCGACCCGTGGTGGGAGGATCCCGCGCTCGGCGCGTTCTACGAGCGCTTCCACGCGCTGCCCTCCGTCACGCGGGCGCGCGAGCAGGAGACGTTCGAGATCCGGCCGCCGGCCGGAACCTGACGCCGCGCTAGTGCCCGTGCGCGATCTCGGGCAGGCTCTCGATCGCCGCGACGCCTCGCACCCATTCCTCGCCGGAGGTGGAGAACACCTCCCCGGTGCTCGCGGAGTGGAGCGTGAGCACGGTCGTCGACGTCGAGCCCTCGCCCTCGACCCGGCTGCGGAAGATGAGCGCGTCGCCCTGCTCGGCGATCAGTTCCGCGGTCCCGGTTGGCCCGACGTCGGGCAGGGCGCCGTTGGGGCCCGCCACGATCTCCGTCGTGAAGGAGCCGTCCTCGTCGAAGGCGTGCCGCGCCGAGAGGTGCAGCACGCCGGCGTAGCCCGCCGAGGTCGCGCAGAACGTGACGACGTAGCGCAGGCCTGCGAGCGGACTCAACGGAAGGCCTGGATGCCCGTGACCGCGCCGCCGACGACGAGCGTGTGCACCTCGTGCGTGCCCTCGTAGGTGAAGACGCTCTCGAGGTTGTTCATGTGGCGGATCACCGGGTACTCGAGCGTGATGCCGTTGCCGCCGAGGATGGACCGCGCGGAGCGGGCGATCTCGAGCGCGCCGCGGGCGTTGCCCATCTTGCCGAGCGACACGTGCTCGGGGCGGAGGCGACCCTCGTCCTTCATGCGACCGAGGTGCAGCGCCATCAGCATGCCGCGGTTGATCTCGAGCACCATCTCGGCGAGCTTCTGCTGCGTCAGCTGGTACGACGTCAGCGGCTTCTCGAAGACGATGCGCTCCGTCGCGTACGAGAGCGCCTCCTCGTAGCAGGCGCGGGCGGCGCCGACGACGCCCCAGACGATGCCGTAGCGCGCCTCGTTGAGGCACGAGAGGGGGCCGCGGAGGCTGGTCGCCTCGGGCAGGCGATTCGCGTCGGGCACGCGCACGTCCTGCAGCACGAGTTCCGACGTGATCGACGCGCGTAGCGACAGCTTCTTGTGGATCTCCGGAGCGGAGAAGCCCTTCATGCCCTGCTCGACGATGAAGCCGCGGATGCCCTCGTCGGTGGCGGCCCACACGATCGCGACGTCGGCCACCGAGCCGTTCGTGATCCACATCTTCGACCCGTTGATGATCCAGTCATCGCCGTCCCTGCGCGCGAACGTGCGCATCGAACCCGGGTCGGAGCCGGCGTCGGCCTCGGTCAGGCCGAAGCAGCCGATCAGCTCGCCCTTGGCCATGCCCGGGAGCCAGCGGTCCTTCTGCTCGTCGGAGCCCCAGCGGTAGATCGCGTACATGGCGAGCGAGCCCTGCACGGAGACGGCGCTGCGGAGGCCGGAGTCGCCGTACTCCAGCTCGTGGTTGATCAGGCCGTACGAGACGGCGTTGACGCCGGAGCAGCCGTAGCCCTCCAGGTGCGCGCCCATGAAGCCGAGCTGCCCCAGCTCCGTGAAGACCTCGCGCGGCAGGATGCCCTTGTCGAACCAGTCGCCGACCTCGGGGAGGATGCGCTCGCGCACGACCTCGCGCACGGCGTCCCGGATCGCCTTCTCGTCGTCGCTGAGCAGGGAGTCGATGCCGACGTAGTCGAGCGGGTCGATCGCCTTGTCGCTGGTGGTGGCCACGGGAACCTCCGATTCGAATGGGAGAAGCCTAACGCAGCGCCTCGTGCCCGGTGCTTCGCCCGCCGTCCACGCGCGGCTGACGTCGGCGCCGGCAGAGAGTAGAGTACTGCCCATGCGTCGTGCGCTTGCCGTCCTCGTCAGCGGGCTCGCCTGCCTCATCGCGGTGGCGACCGCGGATGCGGCCACGTTGAGCGGCACGCTGGCGGGTGGCAAGGGCCTGCAGATCATCGTCGTGCAGGCCACCGGGACCGGCAAGAAGGTGCGGATCACATCGGGTAGCGGCAGGTTCCGCGTCGCCGGCGTCTCGCTCGGCGGCGCCAGCGTCCAGATCGTGGACGACGCCGGCGCGTACGTCGGACCGATCGTCCTCGGCGGCGCGAAGACGAACGTGTACGAGACGATCAAGGGCAGCGGGAACCTCGCGCTCGGCGCGATCCGCCAGAAGGGCGACTACGCGATCGCCGCGGTTCCCACAACGCGGCTGTACACCACGCGCGCCTACACCGTGACGGCCAAGGGCGGCCGTCCGATCGGGGCCGGCCGGCTCGGCCGCGTGAAGGTCGGCAACGGGCGCGGCGCGCTGCGGGGCTACGACGGCCCCGGGCACGACACCGACCTCGACGGCATCCCCGGGGTCTTCGACGTCGACGACAACGGCAACCTGATCCTCGACAACGTCGACCGCACGGGGCGCGCGGGCCTCCTGCTGCGGGCGTCGACCGCCCGGCAGACGATCTGTCCCGCGCCCCCGCAGCCGCTCACGCCCGGATGCGTCCCCGCCGGCGGCACGACGCCCACGGGCGGCGGCGCGTCCGCCGCGGCGACGGAGTTCCACCTCTTCTCCAATTTCAAGCTGACCGATCCCAGCAGCATCAACCTGTACCTCGCGGGCACGACGGCCGCGGTGCAGCCGCTGATCGACGCCGCGTTTCCGCGCACGCTCATCCTCGCCACGCAGATCGTGGGCGCCACCAGCGGGACGCTGGACTGCCTCGGCAACGCGTACTGCGCGAGCCACGCGACGGCCGGCGTGCTGTACCCGCTGGTCAACGGCGCAGCCGCCACGTACGCGGGCTCGGCGCTCGGGATCAGCGCCGGTCCGACCGGCGACGCGCAGATCACGCCGGGTGCCACGCCCGACGAGATCGGCGCCGGTGACGCGTTCATCGAGAACGCCGGCGGACGCGCCTACCCGGGCATGCTCAACTTCGCGTTCAGCACCGCGCCCGCCGTGTACTCCTACCAGACGGCGGCCGCCGCCACGGAGCAGGTGATCGCGTACGACGCAATCACGGGCCGCGCCGCCGGCAACATCGGGATGGATCCGGCGACGCCTATCCTCGTGGGGTCCGATGGGTTGATCACGCTCAAGTGGTGGCGCCCCCAGCGGCCCGCGCTGGCCGGCGAGGCGAGCGCGTCCGGCTGGATCGACATCGGCGGCCTGCAGTACACCGCCGACGCGCCGAACCCGCCGCGGTCGGCCACGAACGTCCCGATCGGCGTCGGTCCCGGGACCTGCGCGCCGGCGTCCTATGCGAACCCCATCGCCAACGGCGCGCCCTTCGTGAACGCCGGTACGGAGGGCGTGCTCGACCCGGACGTCGACGCCGCCACGACGCCAGCCACGCCGACGGCGAAGCTCCTGCAGTTCACCGTCGACGCCAAGGCGTGCTTCGGCGCCGCGACCTGGAACCTGCTCACGAGCGGCGCGACCTTCGACTTCGACATCCAGGCCCGCAGCCTGTTCGGCGACAACGCCGCGCGCAAGCTCTACTTCAAGCTCCAGTAGGCGACGCCGCGCTGATAGCGTCCGGGCGTGGCGCACGACCCCCTCGAGCTGGCCCGCGCACTCGTCGACGACGGCGTGGTCGATGCCCTGCAGATCGCGTACCGTCGTGACGGTGCCGTCACGGCGGCGCAGTTCGGCGCGTGCACGGGCGACAGCCGGTTCGCCCTCGCCTCGCTGACCAAGCCCCTGATCGCGATGGCCTGCCTCGCAGCCTGCGACGAAGGCGTGCTCGAGCTCGACGGGCCTCTCGCCGAGCACGTGCCGGAGGCCGTCGCGCAGACGACGCTGCGGGAGCTCCTCAGCCACGCCTCGGGTCTCCCGGCCGACGACGCCGCCGCGCGCCGCGTGCAGCTCGACCCGGCGAGCACCTGGTTGGAGGTCGCCGCGGCCTACGCGAGGATGTCGGCCGAGGTGCCCGCGCGGACGCGGCGCATCTACTCGAACGCGGGCTACGCGCTTGCCGCGCTGATGCTCGAACGCGCCGCAGCGATGCCGTACGGCGACTACGTGCGCGCCGCCGTGCTCGAGC
>JBPCSR010000166.1:0-5409 GCA_051006935.1 Gaiellales bacterium | reverse complement strand
CGCGGCCTCGGCGATGTGGGCGAGCGCCTCCTCGAGGTAGAGCGACTCGGCGACGGCCTGCGAGATGCTGCCGAGCGCCTCGAGCTCCGCGACGCGCCGCTGCGAGCGCTCGTAGAGACGCGCGTTCTCGATCGCCTGCGCGACCTGGCGGGCGATCGTCTCGAGCAGCTCGATCTCGTCGGGGTGGTACTCGCGCGGCTCGACGGTGCGCACGTTCATCGCGCCCGCGAGGCGGTCGCGGCGGTCCAGGATGGGGACGGCGAGCAGCGACTGGAAGCGCCGCTCGGGCAGGTTGGGGAACTCCTTGAAGCGCGGGTCGAGGTGCGCGTCGGCGGCGATCGCGACGGGCGCGCGCGTCGAGGCGGCCCAGCCGGTGAGCCCCTCGCCGACCTGCATGCGCGGCGGGCCGGCCGTGGCCTCCACGTGCGTGCCGTGCACGGCCTGCAGCACGAGGTCGTGCGTCGACTCGTCGTAGGCGTAGACGAAGCACGCGTCGGTGCCGAAGGCGCGCGCGACCGCGACGGCGACGGCGTCGGTCACCTCGGCGAGGTCCAGCGAGCTCGTGACCGCCTCGACGGTCTCCGAGAGCAGGCCGAGATGCCGTGCCGCGCGGGACGTGGATGTGGTCTCGGTGTCGCTCATGCCGACCCGCGGCGACCGTAGCACGCGCCTGCGGGCGGCCTCGGCGCTCAGGCGGCGAGCGGCAGCTCGTCGGAGGCGCTGCGCGTGGCGCGCGTCTGCGACGGCAGGTACGGCTGCCAGACGGTCGGGATCGCGCGTGCGCCGAGCGTCAGGTAGAGATCGGGGTGCGGTGCGCGCGGCGGGCGGCGCAGCGGCATCCCCGCCTCATGCGGAAGGCGGTCGCGCTTGCGCAGGTTGCACGGCGAGCACGCCGTGACCACGTTGTCCCAGGTCGAGCCGCCGCCGCGCGAGCGCGGCACCACGTGGTCGAGGGTGAGGCGCGTGCGGCTGCCGCAGTACTGGCACGTGTGCTCGTCGCGGGCGAACAGCGCGCGACGGGTGATGCGCCGCGACGTGAAGCGCGGCACGCGGACGTACGCCACCAGGCGGATCACGATCGGATGCGGCAGCGTCGTCGACGGCGAGCGCAGCACGCGGTCCGGGTCGGCCTCGAGCACCTCCGCCTTGCGCGAGAGGATCAGGCTGCACGCGCGCCAGACGCTCGTCACGTTGAGCGGCTCGTAGGTCGCGTTGAGCACCAGCACGGCACCGGCCATGTGCCGAGGGTACTCCACGTCCTCCCGCCGTGGGGCTCAGCGCAGGGCGTGCTGGACGGCGCGCTGCTCCTCGGGCGTCAGCTCGAGCGAGCCGGCCCCGCCGCGCAGGACGTCCTTCACGAACACGGCCGTCGTGACGCCCGTGTGGACCGCGCTGATCACGATCCCCGAGCCGTGGCGGTCGAGCAGCGCGAGCGAGCTGGAGCGGCGTCCCTCCTCGTCCTCGTTCGCGTCGAAGCGGACGATCGCGCGCCGGCGCAGCAGCACGTCGAGGGCGCCGAGCGCCGACACCACCTCGTCGCGGAGCCGCGCCTCGTCGTGCTCGAGCCGCTCCATGCGCGCCTGCATGCCGACCGCGAACTCGACGAGGTCGACCGGCTCGCCGTCCAGCAGCGCCTGCTCGGCCTGGCGCAGGCGCTTGGCCCACAGCGCCGTGCGCGCCGCGATCACGAGCGCGACGACGGCCAGCGCCACGCCGACCCCGGCGACGACGAGTGCCACCGTGCCCTGCAACGCCGTGGTCATCGCGTCCGCCTAGGCGGGCTTCAGGCGGAACTGGACCTGGTAGACGCCGATGTTGTTGTCGATGTTCTGCTCGCCCGGCACCTTCTCGACCGTCACCTTGGCGGTGACGACGCTGTCGAACACGATGTCGGACAGGCCGAACGGGATCTCGACGGTGCCCTGGGCGCCCGGATCGAGCGTGGTGATCTCGCCCGTCGGGAGCGTGCGGTCGTCCATGCCCTTGGCGCGCAGCACGACGTTGACCTTGACGGACACCTCGGTGGCGTCACCCGAGTTCTGCACGGTGACGGCCAGCGACATGTCGTTCGCGCTGTCGACCTCGTTGACCGATGCCGGGTCGAGCTGCGTGCCGCCCGGGTTGAAGACCGTGCTGATCAGCGTCGTGCCGTGCAGCGCACCCGACGTGGTGCCGCCGCCCGAGGCGTCGGTCGAGGTGATCACGTTGCCGCTCGCATCGGTGGTGGTGACGGTGCCGCCGCCGTCGACGGGCACGCCGCCGAGCAGCGCGTTGAGGATCGACTGCATGCGCTGCGGCGCGGCGAACTCGATCAGCTTGGGATCGACGAACTGCGAGTCCTCGACCGTCGCGTTGATCGTCTTCTGCGCGAGCACCTGCTTGACCGGGTCCTGGTACGAGTCGGAGTAGACGACGTCGGAGGCGATCAGCCGCTGGAACGTCGCGGCGACGGCCGCGGACTGCTCGAGCGGCACCTGGCCCGTCGTGCCGGCGGAGTTGAACGCGTCGCGCAGGGCCTTCTGGAGCCCCTGCAGGCCGCTCACGCGGTACTGCATCGCCTGCACCAGGAACGGCTTGTACGAGGAGACGCCGTCGGGGGCGCCCAGCTCGGCGGCGTTGCTGGCGATCTGCTGCTGCGCCTGGATCTCGCGCGTGAGCGACTTGTCGAGCCCGTCGGGCGTCTGCCCGGCCGTCAGGATCGCCGCGGAGAACTCGGAGCCCACCGTCCCGGAGGCCTTGGCGACCTCGTTCGACTTGGACACGTAGCCCTGGTACGCCGACACCTCGCGGTCGCGCTGGCAGCGCTGGACCAGGAAGTAGCCCGCGACGAGCACGATCAGCACGCCGATCACGAGGACGAGCAGGCGCTGCGGGCCCTTGCCGCGCGGGGCGCTGGGCATCGACGGGCGCTTGCGACCCGCGCTCCGGCGCGGCGGCGCCTCGTCGAAGTCGTACTCGTCGTCGAAGAAGGAGAGGAATGCGGGCATGGATGGCGTACGGAGAGCCGTGCAGCTCCCGGATTTCGCCACATTATCACCCGTTCCTCCGCGTACCGCCGGACGGAACCGGTGACGGCGCGCCCGCTGAGGAGCGTCCCGCGCAGCCGCGCGGTCCCTCCCCTCTACCCCGAGGGGGTCGTCGCGGACCGGTATCGGATCATCGAGACGATCGGCTTCGGCGGCAGCGCGACCGTCTTCGAGGCCGAGGACCTCAGATCGGGTGAGCGCGTCGCGCTCAAGGCGATCCCGGCCGAGGAGAAGCTCCGCAAGCGCGCCCGTCGCGAGATGCGCGCCGCGGGATCGCTCGACCACGGCGCCATCGTCCGCATGGTGGGCGACGCCGAGGACGAGAACTACATCTACGTCGCCTTCGAGCTCGTCCGCGGCAACGACCTCAGCGTCGTGCTCAAGGAGAACCGCCTCGAGGAGTCCGAGATCCTGCGCGCGGTGGCCGCGGTGTGCGACGCGCTCGAGCACGCCCACGGCAACTCCGTCATCCACCGCGACGTGAAGCCCGGCAACATCCTGCTGCGCGAGGACGGGATCCTCAAGCTGACCGACTTCGGCATCGCCCAGATCGACCAGCCCGACGCGACCGTCGACGAGAGCCTGCTCGGCACGCTCTCCTACATGTCGCCGGAGCAGGTGCGCGGCGACATGCTGACGGGCTCCACCGACGTCTGGTCGGCTGCGCTCGTGGCCTACGAGGCGCTCACCCGCCGCAACCCGTACCGCTCCAAGAACCCGGTCGAGCTGGCCGAGAAGCACCGCAAGCTGCGCCTCTCGCTGCGCGACGAGCGCCCCGACCTGCCGAGCGTCGCGACGAAGATGATCGACCGCGCGCTCGACCTCGACAACCAGCGCCGCCCACTGCCGGGGCAGCTCCGCGACGCGCTGCTGCGCGGCGCGATCGCGATGGAGCGCGGCCAGGCCGATATGGACCCGTCGATCGAGGTGCCGCGCCCCGAGCCGCGCGTGCGGATGCGCAAGCGCTGGCTGCGCGCCGTGCCGGACCGCGCCGAGCGGCAGGAGCGCGATGCGGCGGCCGCGGCGCGCTCGCAGCGACCGGATCCGGAGGTCCGCCTCGCGGCCGGGCTCGAGCGCCTGCAGCCCTACTGGCCGTCGGCCCTCGCCGGCGTGGGCGGCACGGTCCTGCTCGGCGCCCTGCCGTTCTACCCGACCGGCTGGCCGCTGGCGATCGGGGCGCTCGCGGCGATCGTCGCGCTGCGCCTGCCGTGGCTCGCCGCCGGGCTGGTGCTGACGGCCGGGCTGCCGCTGCTCGGCAACCTCGCCTTCGGCCTCGTGCCGCCCGCCGCCATCCTGATCGGCATCTGGCTCGTCCTGATGCTCCGCGACGGCCGCCGCGCGCTGCTGCCCCTGCTCGCGCCGCTGCTCACCCTCTGCTTCGCCTGGGCCGTCTATCCGCTGATCGCCGGCTCCTCGCCGCGCGCGTGGGTGCGAGGCGCGCTCGGCGCCGCCGGCGCGCTGGCGCTCTCGCTCGGCCTCGGGCTGTCCGGCTACGGTGCGCCGCTCGCCCCGACGACCTCCCTCGCGCAGCTGGGTCCGCGCCTGACCGGCTCCGACGACGTGATCGCGGCCGCCGGCACGGTCGCCGCCGCCGTCGGCTTCGGGCCGCTGCTCCTGGCCGTGCTGTGGGCCGCCCTCGCGATCACCGCGCCGGCCGTGCGCGCCGCGCAGGGCCGCGCGCTCCTCACCGCGGCCGGGCTCTGGCTCGGCATCGGCACGCTCGCCACGCTCGCGATCGGCGTCCTCCTCAGCGGGACCCTCGTCGCGCCGCTCGAGGCCGTAATGGGCGCAGGAGCGGCGGGTATAGTGATCGTCATCCGCGCACGGCGGCCCGCAACGGCCACCGCCGCGGCTGCGAACGCCGACTGAGGGAAGTGCAATGGGGTTTCTGCGACGGATCGAGAGCAAGCTCGAGGGCGTCTTCGAGGGCGGCATCGGCCGCACCTTCAAGTCGAACGTCCAGCCCGTCGAGCTCGCCCGCAAGCTGGCCAAGGAGATGGATGACAACAAGGTCATCTCCGTCCAGACCGTCTACGTCCCGAACGCCTACACCGTCTACCTCGCCCCCGAGGACCGCGAGCAGTTCGTCGCGTACGAGGCGCGCCTGCGCACCGAGCTCGCCGGCTACCTGACGGAGCACGCCCGGCGCGAGGGCTACTCGCTGCCGAACCGCGCGCGCGTGATGATCGAGACCGCCGACGAGCTCGACGTCGGCACGTTCGGCATCGCGGCCGAGATGGAGGAGACGCCGCCGCCGATGGCCGCCGACGCGCCGCCGCCCGGCGTGCGCCTGCCCGACGAGTTCGCCGGCGAGCCCGTCGCCCCCGCGGCTGCCGCTGCGGCCGCCGCCCCGGTCGCCCCGCCGGTGCCCGCCGAGTCCGCC
>JBPCSR010000165.1:0-3531 GCA_051006935.1 Gaiellales bacterium | reverse complement strand
TCTCCCCCGTGCTCGCCTCGGCCGCGGCGCGCGCGACCGTGAGCATCGTCCCCTCGACGGGCTCGGGCACGGCCGCGTACGCCGCCTCGGCCCCTGCGGCGAGCGCCGCCGCGACGGCCGGGCCGTCGGGCGCGGGGCCGAGCCGCTGCGCGGCGGCGCGCACGAGGGCGGACAGGATCGTGCCGCTGTTGCCGCGCGCGCCCAGCAGGGCCGCGTCGGCGACGGCGCCCGCGGGATCCGCGGGCTGCGCCCGCAGTGCGGCGACGACCGCGTCGGCGGTGGCCAGCATGTTCGAGCCGGTATCGCCGTCGGCAACCGGATAGACGTTGATCGCATCGAGCTGCGCCCGCTCCGCGGCGAGCCGCGCACGGGCCCCCACGGCGAGCGCCAGGAGCGACGGAGTCGGAGGATTCGGCAAGGTCGGGCGACGGTTCCCGTTTGCGGGGATCGTGGCGAACCAGCATACTGCCGCCATGTCGCGCATCTGCTCCTCCTGCGGCCGTGGCCCGTCCTTCGGCAACAACCGCAGCCACTCCATGGTCGCCACGAAGCGCCGCTTCGACGCGAACCTGCAGAAGCTGCGCATCCTGAAGAACGGCGTCGCCGTTCGCGCCTACGTCTGCACCCGCTGCCTCAAGGCCGGCAAGGTGCAGCGCGCGCTCTAGACGCAGCGCTCCGCGCTGTCATACTCCGGCCATGCCGCGGCGCGTCGTCATGCGCGATGAACGCACGGGGCGGGACACCCGCTCCCTCGTCGCCGAGCTCGCGCGCGACGGCGCGCTCTCGATCCACGGCCACGACCTCGGCCCCGGTGCGGCCGCCGCCGACGGCGAGCACGAATGGGTCTACGAGCACCCGGCCGCGACGATCCCGGACCTGCTCGAGGTGCTCGGCGCACCGCGCGACGGCGACATCCTCGCGGTGATCGCCGACCGCTACACCGGCAGGGCCTCGTACGACTTCGAGCAGCGCGTGCGCGCGAGCGCGCTGACGCCGAGCCTGTTCGTGCTCTAGCCGAGCGCGCGCAGCGTGCCGAGCAGGCCGAGCGCGGCCGCGGCGGCCTCGCGGCCCTTGTGCCCGTCGCTGCCGCCGATGCGGTCGACGGCCTGCTGGTGCGTCTCGACGGTGAGCACGCCGAAGGAGATCGGCACGCCGGTCGCGCGCGACGCGTCGGCCACGCCGGACATCGCGGCCTGGCACACGTAGTCGAAGTGCGGCGTATCGCCGCGGATCACGCAGCCGTGCGCGATCACGGCGTCGTAGCCCCGCTCGGCGCAGCGCTGCGCGGCGAGGCCGATCTCGAAGGCGCCCGGCACGGGCACCACGTCGATCCCGCCGGCGTCGACGCCGCGCTCGACCAGCTCGGCGACGGCGCCGTTCACGAGCTCCTGCACGATGTCCGTGTGGTACTCGGCCGCGACGATCGCGACGCGTATGCCCTGTCCGACCGCGGCCGGCTCGATCCGTCGCGCGCCTGCCGGCGCGGTGATGCTCCCCGCCGCGTCGGGCTGGGTCACGGCTGCGCGCCCGCCGGCTCCTCGGCCGCGGGATCCACTGCGCCGCTCGGCGGCTCGCCGGGCAGCTCGTCGGCGGGCTTGATGTGCTGGTGGTGCAGCGCGTGGCCGAGCTTCTCGCGCTTGGCGCGGAGGTAGTCGGCGTTGTGCTCGCCGGGCGCGACCTCGATCGGCACCTGCTGGGTGACGCGCAGGCCGTAGCCCTCGAGGCCGATGATCTTGCGCGGGTTGTTCGTGAGGATCTTGATCGTCGAGAGGCCGAGGTCGGAGAGGATCTGCGCGCCGATGCCGTACTCGCGCTGATCGTCCATGAAGCCGAGCTCGAGATTGGCCTCGACGGTGTCGCGACCCTGCTCCTGCAGCTCGTACGCGCGCAGCTTGTTGAGGAGCCCGATGCCGCGCCCCTCCTGCGCCATGTACAGCACGACGCCGCTCCCGGCCTGCACGACCTGCTGCATCGCCATGTCGAGCTGGTCGCCGCAGTCGCAGCGGAGCGAGTGGAAGACGTCGCCGGTGAGGCATTCCGAGTGCACGCGCACGAGCACGTCCTCCTGGCCCGCGACGTCGCCGTAGACCAGTGCGAGGTGCTGCTTGTCGGCGAGCTTCTCCTGGTAGCCGATCGCCGCGAAGTCGCCGTACGCCGTGGGCAGCGACACCTCGGCGACGCGCTCGACCAGCTGCTCGGTGCGGCGGCGGTACTCGATCAGGTCGGCGACAGTGATGATCTTGATGCCGTGCTCGGCGCTGAAGACCGCGAGATCGTCGATCCGCGCCATCGTGCCGTCGGGGTTCATCACCTCGCAGATCACGCCCGCGGGGTTGCAGCCGGCGAGCTTCGCCATGTCGACGGAGGCCTCGGTCTGGCCGGTGCGCTCGAGCACGCCGCCCGGGCGCGCGCGCAGCGGGAAGATGTGGCCCGGCGCCTGGATGTCATCGGCCGTCGTCTTGGGATCGACGGCGACGCGGCAGGTCATCGCGCGATCGGCGGCGGAGATGCCGGTCGTGATGCCCTCCTTCGCCTCGATCGTGACCGTGAAGGCCGTCTCGTACGTGGTGACGTTGTGCTGCACCATCGGCTTGAGACCCAGCTCGTCGCAGCGCTCCGGCGTGAGCGTGAGGCACACGAGGCCGCGCGCGTAGGTCGCCATGAAGTTGATGTCGTCGGCCGTCACGAACTCGGCCGCCATGCAGAGATCGCCCTCGTTCTCGCGGTCCGGGGCGTCGACGATGATGATCATCTTGCCGCGGCGGATGTCCTCGATTGCGTCCTCGATCGAGCTGAACGGGGGTTCGGGCTGATGCATGGAGATCCCTGTCGGATTGAGCGCGGTCATGGTAGCGAAATGCCGTGGAACGCCCGCCGCGTCTCAGTGCTGCGCGGCGAACTTCTCCACGTACTTCGCATAGATGTCGCATTCGAGATTGACGGCGTCGCCCACCGCGATCCCGCCGAACGTCGTGACCTCGCAGGTGTGCGGGATCAGCCAGATCTCGAAGGCGCCGTCGGACACGGCCGAGACGGTCAGCGACACGCCGTTGACGGCGATCGAGCCCTTCTCGACGACGTACCGCAGCACGTCGGCCGGCGCCTCGATCGCGATCACCTTGGCGATCCCGTCCGTGCGCATGCCGGCGACGGCGCCGACGGCGTCGACGTGGCCCTGGACGACGTGTCCGCCCATGCGGTCGGTCGGCCGCAGCGCGGGCTCGAGGTTGACGGCGCTGCCGGGCGCGAGGGCGCCCGTCGTGGTGCGCGCGAGGGTCTCCCCCATCGCCTCGAACGCGATGCGCTCGCTGCCGAGCTCGACGGCGGTCAGGCACGTCCCGTTCACGGACACGGAGTCGCCCATGCCGATCTCCGGCGCGAGCCCGGGCATGCGGACGACGATGCGGGCGCCACTGTCGGCGTCCTGCACCTCCTCGACCTCCCCGACCTCCTGGACGATCCCGGTGAACACGGCGCCTCCGTCAGCGCGGCTCTCGCAGCCACGCGTCGATCCACAGATCGTCCCCGATC
>JBPCSR010000164.1:0-12732 GCA_051006935.1 Gaiellales bacterium | reverse complement strand
GTCCGCGCGTCGCGGCGGAGGGAGACCCGGCCGCCGCGCTCGCCATCGCCGCGGAGCTCGGTCCGCCGGTCGACCGCCTGTTCGACGACGTGATGGTGCTCGCGGAGGATCCGGCAGTGCGGGCCAACCGCGTGCGCCTGCTGCGCGACGCGCTGGCGGCGATCGCGCCGGTCGGGGACCTGACCCAGCTGCAGCGATGAGCGACGCGCCCGTCGAGATCCACATCATCTCTGACTCCACGGGCGACACCGCCTCGCGCGTGGCCCGCGCGGTGCAGGCGCAGTTCTCGACGTCGCCGGTCAGCATCGTCCGGCATCCCCGCGTGACGACCGTCGCCGGGCTCGAGTCGGTGTTCGCGAAGCTCAGCGGCCAGTCGCGCACCGCCGTGTTCTTCACGCTGATCGACCGCGACCTGCGCCGCTCGGCGGCCGAGCTGTGCGAGCGCCACGACCTGCCGTCGTGCGACCTCCTCGGCGCGCCGCTCGAGGCGCTGCAGCAGGCTTCCGGCGACGAGGCCGAGCTCGTGCCGGGCCGTCCCGTCGCCCTCGAGATGGACTACTTCCAGCGCGTCGCGGCGATGGAGTTCGCCGTCAAGCACGACGACGGCCTCTCCGGCGAGGGGCTCGAGGAGGCCGACATCGTGATCGTGGGGGTCTCGCGCACGGGCAAGACGCCGCTCTCGATGTACCTCGGCTACCTCGGCTACAAGACCGCGAACACGCCGCTCGTGCCGGGGGTCGAGCCGCCGGCGCAGCTGTTCCGCATCGATCGGGCGAAGATCGTCGGGCTGACGATCGACCCGGAGCGGCTCCAGCGGATCCGCGGGCGGCGACTGCGCGCGATGGGCGGACGCGCGCGCGACAACTACGCGGACCTGGCCAAGATCCTCGAGGAGCTCGACGACTGCACCAGCGTGTTCCGTCGGCTCGGCTGCCCCGTGATCGACGTGTCGAACCTCGCGGTCGAGGAATCGGCGCTGCGGGTCATAAACTTGGTGGAGGAGCGATCGCGGACGGAAGGAGACGGCGATGGCGTTTCATGAGCTGCGAGTCGCGTATCGGAACGGCGAGCTGGACGAGCAGGCGGCGGGGGACAATCCGATCGACCTGTTCCTCTCGTGGATCGGGACGGCGCGCGGCTCCGGGGCGATCCTCGAGCCCAACGCGATGGCGCTCGCGACCGTCGGCGCCGACGGCAACCCCGTGGCGCGGATGGTGCTGCTCAAGGAGGTCGCCGACGACGGCGCGTTCGTCTTCTTCACGAACCGCGAGAGCCGCAAGGGCCAGGACCTCGCGGCGCATCCGCGCGCCTCGCTCGTGTTCTGGTGGGAGCCGCTCGAGCGCCAGGTGCGCGTCGAGGGCGATGTCGTGCCCACCTCCGACGCGGAGACGGCGGCGTACTTCGCGACGCGTCCGCGGGAGAGCCGGATCGGCGCGTGGGCGTCGCACCAGACCCAGCCGATCGCGGACCGCCCCGCGCTCGAGCGCCAGTTCGACGAGGCCGACGCGGCGCATCCCGGCGAGGACGTGCCCGTGCCGCCGTGGTGGGGCGGCTACCGGGTGGTCCCCGACGCGATCGAGTTCTGGCAGGGCCGCACCGGCCGCATGCACGACCGCCTGCGCTACGAGCGCAAGGACGCGCACTGGCGCCGCGAGCGCCTGCAGCCGTAGCGGAACCCGGTAGCCTGCGGGTATGCCGAAGAGCCGCGTGATCGCGCCGAGCATGGTCGAGCAGACCTGCAGCATCCTGCGGGAGCGCATCCGCACCGGCGAGCTCCCGGCCGGCACGCGTCTGCGGCAGGAGGTGCTGGCCGAGGAGCTCGGGATCTCGCGCACGCCGCTGCGCGAGGCCATGCGCCTGCTCGCCGCCGACGGCCTCGTCGAGCTCGAGCCGAACCGCGGCGCCGTCGTGACGGCGCTCAGTCGGGAGGCGCAGGTGCAGTTCTGGCGCGCGCGCCTCGCGCTCGAGCCCGCCGCCGCGCGGCTCGGCGCTGAGACGCGGGAGCCGACGGCGCTGAAGGCGATGGCGCGGGCGATCGCGGACCAGCGCGCGGGCACGGCGGCCGCCGGGTTCGCGGCCAATCGCGCGTTCCACCTCGCGCTCGTGCAGTCCGCGGGCAACGCGCATCTCGATCGCTTCGCCGAGTCGCTGTGGGTGCAGGCCGTCGGCACCGTCATCTACGACGCGCAGGCCGGCGACCCCGCGATTGCCGCGGGCTACGCCGACGACCACCAGGCGATCCTCGATGCGATCACGGCGGGCGACGCCGAGCTCGCCGAGCGCCGCACGCGCGAGCACATCCTCGCGTCCCCCGTCCCGGACTGATCGGCCGACCGGGGGTCTCGCCCCGTCGGCGCACCCGCGTCAGCGCGTCGAGCCCTCGAGGATCTGCAGCGTCTTCAGGTCCGAGTAGAAGTCGAGCGCGTAGTCGCCGCCCTCGCGACCGATGCCGCTGAGGCCCGCGCCGCCGAACGGCGCGGTGAGGTCGCGCACGAGGAAGCAGTTGACCCAGAACGTGCCGGCGCGCACGGCGCGGCCGACGCGGTCGGCGCGCTCGGCGTCGGCGGTGAAGAGGATGCCCGAGAGGCCGTACGCCGTCGAGTTGGCGAGGGCGACGGCCTCCTCCTCGGTCGTGAACGTCTGGATCGTGAGGACGGGGCCGAACACCTCGTTCTGGACGATCTCGCTGTCGTTGCCCTTGGGGCGGATCAGCGTCTGCTCGTACCAGAGGCCGCCGAGGTCGGACGGCCGGCCGCCGCGCACGACCTCGTCGCCGTTCGCCCGGGCGCGGTCGACGAAGCCGGCCACACGGGCGAGGTGCTCGGGGTGGATCAGCGGGCTGATCGTCGTCGCGTCGTCGTGGGGGTCGCCGAGCACCTGGGCGTCGACGTTCGCGTTGAAGCGCGCCAGGAAGTCGTCGACCACGGACTCCTCGACGAGGAGGCGCGTGCCGGAAAGGCACACCTGGCCGGCGTCGTCGTACTGGAGCGCCGCCTTCGCCGCGGCTGCGTCGAGGTCGGCGTCGGCGAAGACGATGAACGGGTTCTTGCCGCCGAGCTCGGCGGTGACCGGGACGACGTTGTCCGCGGCCGCGCGGCCGATGATCCTTGCCGTGTCGGTCGAGCCGGTGAACGACAGGCGCCGCACGCGCGGGTCGCCGGTCAGCGCGGGGCCGATCTCCTCGCCGATGCCCTGCACGAGGTTGAAGACGCCCGGCGGGAAGCCCGCCTTGTCGACGAGGTCGAAGAGCATCGAGCACGAGAGCGGCGACCACTCGGCGGGCTTGAGGACGACGGTGCAGCCGGCCGCGAGGGCGGGCGCGCACTTCCACGTGGAGAGCATGAACGGCGCGTTCCACGGGGTGATCACGACGGCCGGGCCGCTCGGATTGCGGACCACCCGGTTGACGGTGCCGTTCGACTCCCACACGCGCTCCACGTAGGCGCACGCGAGGTCGGCGTAGGCGCGGAAGTTGCGCGCGCCGCGGCCGATCACGCGGGCCTTGAGCGAGCGCTCCAGCATCGCCATGTCCCAGCACTCGACCTCGGCGATGTGGTCCGCGTGCTCGTCGATCAGGTCGGCGAGCCGGTGCAGGTAGGGCGCGCGACCCTCGGGGCCGAGCGCGGCCCAGGCCGGGAAGGCGCGGGCCGCGGCGCCGATCGCGGCGTCGGCCGTGGCGGCGTCGCCGCGGTGCACCTCGGCGAGCAGCGAGCCGTCGATCGGCGAGCGGTCCTCGAACGTCGTCGCGCTCGCCACGCGCGCGCCGTCGATGAAGTGCTTCGGCGAGACCGTGTGGCCGTGGACGTCGACGCGCTCGCTCACGCGTCGCCCCGCAGGTCGGCGATCGTCTCGAGGTCGTCGACGGAGTACGCGAACGTGAAGCGGTAGCCCCTGCCGACCTCGACCGGCGCGAGGGCGATGTGCTCCTCGTTCGGGGCGTCGCCGAAGGCGAGGGTCGCGTCGCCCTCCCAGATCGCCGAGATCGAGCGGTCGAACGATTTGGCGCGCACGAGCTCGTGCACGGCGGGGGTGTCGTGCGTGCCGGCGGCCAGCTGCGGGAAGTGGCGGCGGTTCACGAGCGGCGGCGCGTTGTGCTCGGGCCCCGAGGCGCTCTCGCCCGTCAGCGTGACGGTCGCGTCGATCAGGCGGCGGTCGTTCGCGGCCATCGTGCAGCCGAAGGTGGAGCCCGCGGCGATCGCCGGGTCGGCGAGCGTGCCGAGGCCGAAGCTGCGGGTCATCCAGACCGAGCCGAGCTTCTTCGGGAAGCCCTGGATCCAGCCCCGCACGAGCGCGAAGTCGCGGTCGACCCAGATGTACGGGCAGGTGGTGACGTGCTCGTCGCCGAGCTTGCCGTTGACGACGATGAACGCCTCCTTGTACTGGCTGCGCGCCGGGTCGACGAGCTCGTTGCGGTCCGTCGTGCAGGACTGCCAGTCGGCGAAGATCACCGCGGCGCGGCCAGGGTCGGCGGCGTAGGGCTCGATGCCGGGCGGCAGCACGGCGGCGACGGCCGCCGGATCGGCCCAGTAGTCGACGACGACGAAGTCGCCGACGTAGTGCCACGGCGGCGGCGGGACGAGGTTCGCGCGCCCGCCGGGCGAGAGGGGGAGGCTGTAGCCCTTGCTCATGTGATCTCCTGGCGGCCTAGACGTGATCCGCGTACTCGGTCCATTCCCATTCCGTGACGACGCGTGCGAAGCGGTGGAGCTCGCGCCGCTTGACGTCGACGATCGTGCGCGTCATCCGCTCGCCGAGGGCGCCCGTGACGATCGGATCGGCCTCGAGCGCCGACAGCGCGGCGCCGAGGTCCATCGGCAGCGCCACCGGCTCGCCGACCGCCAGCCCGCGCTCGATGCCGTCGCGCCCGGCTGCGAGCGCCGCGGTCATCAGCAGGTACGGGTTCGCGGACGCATCGCCGATGCGCAGCTCGACGCGCGTGGCGTCGCCGTCCTGCGGCGGCACGCGCAGGTAGGCCGTGCGGTCGTCGCCGCCCATGTCGGCCTGCAGCGGAGCGAGGCCGATGTTGGCGTTGGCGAGGCGCTTGAAGGAGTTGATCGTGGGGGAGGCGAGCGCCGTCAGCGCCGGGGCGTGGGCGATCAGCCCAGCCGCGAAGGCGCGCCCCGTCTCCGACAGGCCGCCGCCCGGCTGGGCGAACGCGTTGCCCGCGTCGGTCCAGAGCGAGAGGTGGATGTGGTGGCTCGAGCCCTCGGCGTCGGCGAACGGCTTGCCCATGAAGTTCGCGCGGTAGCCGCGGCGCCCGGCGATCTCCTTGACGACCTCCTCGAACAGGAACACGCGGTCCGTGGCGTCGAGGACCTCGCCGTGGATCAGGTTCATCTCGAACTGCCCGGGTGAGACCTCGCGGTGCGCGGCGGTGACGCCGAGGCCCATGGCCACGCACGCGTCCTGCATGTCGCGCAGGACGTCGTCGGGATCCGCCTGCCAGCCCGACGTGTAGGCGAGGCCGATCCCGGGCGAGTAGCGGCCTACGTGCGCGCCGGCACCCGGCTCGAGGATGTAGAACTCGGGCTCGGACGCGGTCACGGCGCGGTAGCCCAGCGCGCCGAGGCGCGCAGCCTCCGCGCGGAGCAGCGAGCGGGCGCAGAGGTCCGACGGTGCGTGGTCGGGGCCCACGACATCAGCCAGGATCCAGGCCGTCTCATCGTCCCACGGCACCTGCCGCGCCGACGTCGCGTCGGGGACCGTGTGCGTGTCGGGCAGGCCCAGGCCGCCGGGGTGCGGCGGGTCCATCAGCGGCTCGCCGTCGAGCCCCTCCACGAGACTCGCCTCGCAGTAGCCGATGCCACCCGCCAGATCGGGCAGCGAGGCCAGCGGGTAGTCCTTGCTGCGGGCGCGGCCGTGCGGATCCGCGTGCAGCACGCGCACCCGCGTCACGCCCTTGGCGGCGAGCGCGTCGCGGAGCGTCGGCAGGGCGAGGTCGTCGGCCATGGTCAGGAGACCGGGGGCAGGGGCGTGCCCTGCGCCTCGAGCTGGTGGCGCTCCGAGTGGACGGCCGCGTCGTCGAAGCGGAAGTACGAGCGCGGCGGGAGGATGCCCCACGTGTTCGAGGCGAAGGCGTCGTCGGGCCACGTGCGGGGCTCGTGCGGCAGGCGCAGCACCTCCATGTCGCAGTAGAGCTCGACGAACAGGTTCTCCTCGGGGATGCGCACGTACGCGCAGAGGTTCTGCGCGAGGTTGTGGCGCACCGGCCCCCAGCCCAGCCAGCGGCCGTGGCGGCCGAGATGGTCGAGGAACACGCGCAGCTGGCCCCAGTCGACGATGTCGAAGGCGATGTGGTGGAAGTGCGCGGGACCCATCCCCACGATCGCCATCTGGTGGTGCTCCGGGTGCAGATGGAACCAGATGCCCGCTTCGCCGAGGCGGTCGGAGACGTGCATGCCCAGCACGTCGACGTAGAACGCCGACATCTCGGCCATGTTCGGCGCGAGCACGTTGACGTGGCCGAGGCGCCGCGGATGCATGCCGAACGGCGGATCCGTCAGGCGGCCGGGCTGCGGCCACGCCTCGATCGGCAGTCGCTCGCGATGCGCGACGAGCTGCAGCCCGCCGCCGGAGGGGTCGCGGAAGCGCAGCGAGCCGTCGGGCTCGCGCGTGTACTCGACCCCGCACGCGTCGAGGTGCGCCGCGGCGTCCTCGAGCGAGCAGTCGGCGGCGAGCTCCCAGCCCGTGTGGTCGTGGTCGGCCTCCGCGTCCTGCACGAGCTCGAGGCAGTAGTCCTCGGAGTCGGCGCGCAGCAGCGAGCGGCCCGGCTCCTTCGCGACGACCTCGAGGCCGAACTGGACGGACCAGCGGGCGGTCGCCTCATCGAGATCGAGCACGCGCAGGCACGCGTGATGCAGGTCGTGCAGCCGGATCGCCATCTCAGTCCACCTCCCCGGCGGCCACGCGCCGCTCGGCTTCGTCCTCGGGAATCGCGAGCGCCACGTGGAGCGTGTTCGCAGAGGTCTCGGGCTGATCGCCCGGACCGCTCAGGTCGACGTCCCAGTCGACCACGGTGCTGCGCAGCGCGGGCAGGCCCGCGATCTCGACCTCGACCACGTCGCCCACGTCCATCGGGCGCGAGTTGGCGGGCGTGCCCGTCAGCACGACGTCGCCGGGCACGAGGGTGATCACGCGGCAGAGGTCGGCGAGCTGGTAGCGGTAGTCCCAGATCAGGTCGGCGCCGTCGCCGTGCTGGACGACCTCGCCGTTGATCCGCGTCGTCAGCTCGAAGCCGCCGTCGGGGGTCCATTGGTCGGCCGTCACCATCGCGGGGCCGAGCGGCAGGAAGCCGTCCTGGCCCTTGACGCGCAGCATCGAGCCGCGGTCGGCATGTCGGAAGTCGTGCAGACCGACGTCGTTGGCGGGCGCGAACCCGGCGACGTACTCGTGCGCCCGCTCGGGCTTGACGCCCTTCATCTCGCGGCCGACGATCACGGCGATCTCGCCCTCGTAGTTGAGGAAGCGCGTGCCCGCGGGCCGGCGCAGCTCGCCGAGGTGCCCGTTGAGCGTGGTCGGCGGCTTCATGAAGTACGACGGCTCCGGCGGCGTCTGCGCCTCGTACTCGGTCAGGCGCGACTGGTAGGTGAGGTGGACCGCGATGATCTTCGTCGGCTCGGCGGGGGCGAGCCAGTGCGCGGCGTCCGCGGCGACCTCGGTGCCGCCGTCGAGCAGGATCACGCCGTCGTCCTTGAGTTCGCCCCAGCGCGGCTCGTCGTCGTGGAGGATGCGGACGCGCAGCATCAGGCCGCCTCGCCGTTCGCCATCGTGCTGCCCCTGCGGTCCATCTGCCCCTCCCGGCTGGTTCCCCGGTGCGTTCGGGGATCGTAGGTCTCCTGCGCTGTCCTGACGGAGCAACACCGCGAATTCTGGATACTGTATCCAATCTGCCGCGTGCTGGGAACCCCCTGCGTCATGCTGCCGATCGGCGGCGAAGCAGGGATTCGCGGACGACCCGCGAAGGAGCCGCCAGATCCACGCCCCACGGGGCGCCAGCAAGGGGGAGCACATATGGGCGCGCAAGCGCAGGGAGGCGAGAAGCTCGGCAAGGGCAATCTCAGCCTGCTCGACGTCGTCGCGCAGTCGATCGGGTTCATCGGACCCGTCTTCGCGGCTGCGTTCTTCATTCCGACGATCGTCGGCCTGTCGGGGAAGGGCGCCGGCATCGCCAGCCCGATCTCGATTCTGCTGACGATGATCGGCATGTGCGCGATCGCCTGGATCATCTCGCGTTTCGCGCGCCGCATCCACGCGGCGGGTTCGCTGTACGACTACGTCACGGAGGCCTTCGGCGAGCGCGTCGGCTTCGTCGCGGGCTGGGTCTACTACGGCGGCGTGATCGCCCTGACCCTCGCCATCGGCCTCGCGTTCGGCGGCTTCCTGCAGGGCACGCTGCTGATCTACGACGTCGACATCGCGTGGTATTGGCTGTCGATTGCCTTCTGGGTCGTCGCCGGCCTGATGCTGTTCCGCGGTGTCGCGATCTCGACCCGTGTCCAGCTCGTGCTCGGTCTCGGCTCGTTCATCATCATCCTGGCCTTCTCGATCTGGGTGATCCTGAAGGTGGCGGGCGACGGCGGCCTCAGCGGCGAGCCGTTCAATCCCAGCTCGTCGTTCGACGGCTGGAACGGCATCTTCTTCGGCATCCTCTACGCCGCGATCATGTTCATCGGCTTCGAGTCCTCGGCGAACCTCGCCGAGGAGACCGGCAATCCGCGCAAGCACATCCCGCGTGCGATCTTCGGCTCGACGATCGCCGTCGGCATCTTCTACATCATCGTCACGTACTCGCAGGCCGTCGGCTTCGGGCTTGACGTCAACGCGTGGCTCGAGGCATTCCCGCCGCTCTACGCCCTGTCGGCCGATCCGGTCTACGGCGGCAGTCGCTTCGGCGAGCTCGTCCAGTGGCTCGTGGTGATCGACATCGCCGCCGTCGGTCTCGGCACGGCGACCGGCTCGAGCCGCGGCCTGTTCGCGCTGGCGCGTGACGGTCGCCTGCCGGCGTTCTTCGCCAAGGTGCATCCGACGTACAAGACGCCGTACGTGGCCTCGACGATCCTGGCCGTCGTCTCGATCATCCTGATCGCCATCGTCGCCTGGACCAACGGCCTGCTGGCGGTCACCGACATGGATCCGGGCGAGTGGTACCCGCTCTTCAACTGGCTCGCCACGTTCGGCGGCTTCATGCTCGTCGCGGTCTACGTCGCGATCTGCGTGGCGGCCTTCAAGGGCATGCCGGGCGAGTCGACCGGATTGCTCGCCCTGGCGGGCGTGATCGGCGGACTCGTCTCGCTGGGCGCGCTGTACGGCGTGGTCTCCCTCTACTGGGGCTCGGGCACGTCGTACGCGAACATCTGGTGGATCGCGGTCGTCTGGCTCGTGCTCGGCCTGATCGTCACGGCCGTGCTCGGATCGCGTGGTGCCTTCAAGCGCACCACGGTGTAGCGCAGTGCATTGCGGGGGTCCGGGGCTTCGGCTCCGGGCCCCCTTCTGCGTTATGGGCGGCAGGGCAGGGGACGGTACGCTTCCCTCGATGGCCATCAACGCCGACCCCGTGATCGACCCAGAGCGCCGTCAGCGGCTGCTCGAGATCGTCGACGAGCTCGGTCCCGCCTTCCGCGAGCGGGCGCCCCGCTACGACCGCGAGGCGTCGTTCCCGTTCGAGAACTTCGACGACCTCTATGAGGCGGGGTTCTACGGGCTCTGCATCCCGACGCGCTACGGCGGCCTCGGCGCGAGCTTCAACGACTACATGCACATCGGCGCGGCGATCGGCGCGTACTGCCCGATGACGGCGCTGACGTTCAACATGCACACGCAGACGGTGCTGTGGACCGGCTTCGCTGCCGACGACCTCGACATGTCCGATGCGGAACGGGCGACCCACGAGGCGCGCCGGACGGAGCTCTACCGCCGCATCATCGAGGAGCGGGCGCTGCAGTCGCAGCCGCTCAGCGAGGGCATCGCCCAGGGGGCCACGCGCGGCTTCGCCACGACGGCCGAGAAGGTCGACGGCGGCTACCGGGTCAACGGCCGCAAGATCTTCGCCTCGCTGTCGGGCGCGGCGACGGACTACAACATCACGTGCGTCGAGACGAGCGAGGACGAGATCCTCTTCCTCGCGATCGCCGACGACGACCCCGGTGTGGAGATCGTCGGGGATTGGGACCCGCTCGGGATGCGCGGAACCGTCTCGCGCACCCTCGTCTTCACGGACGACTTCGCGCCCGACTACGCCGTGCTGCTGCCGCCCGGCATCTACAACCAGCTGGCCGAGCGGTGGCCGTACGTCTACATGACGCTGACGCCCGCCTACATGGGGCTGTCGAAGGCCGTCATCGACTTCGTCCGCGACTACATGTCGTCGCAGGCGCCGCCCGGCGTCACCTCCCGCCGGGACGTGCCGCAGAAGCAGCAGGGCTGGGCCGAGCTGCAGATCATGTACGAGCGGAGCCGCGCGCTGTTCGACAAGGTCGTCGACGAGGCGCGCGTCGATCCGTCGCCCGACATGCTCGCGCGCGCCCTCGCGGCGAGCTACACGACGATGGAGACCGCGCCCGAGATCGCCTCGCTCGCCATCCGCGTGTGCGGCGGGCTGTCGATGCTCAAGGAGTTCCGCCTCGAGCAGTACTACCGCGACGCGCGCTGCGGGTCGCTGATGCTGCCGTGGAGCGCCGAGGTCTGCCTGCACCGGCTCGGCCGGCACGGGATCTTCCCCGACGACGCGACGTGATCCGCGACGTCGATGCGGCGCCCGTCGCCTGGCGCGAGGCGGGGGAGGGATCGCTCGTCCTGCTTCTGCACGGTCTCGGCGCGACGCGGACCAGCTGGGACCCGCAGCTCGAGGCGCTCGCGGACGCGCATCGCTGCGTCGCGTGGGACCTTCCCGGCTACGGGGCATCGGCGCCGCTGCCCGCGTTCACCCTCGAGGCCGCGGCCGACGCGGCCGCGGCGCTGATCGCCGAGCTCGGCGGGCCGGCGCACGTCGTCGGGCTGTCGATGGGCGGGATGATCGCGCTGCACCTCGCGCTGCGCCATCCCGCCGCCGTGCGCTCGCTCGCGATCGTCGACTCCAGCCCGGCGTTCGGCATGGACGGGACGGATCCCGACGAGTGGCGCGCGGCGCGGCTCGCCCCGCTCGAGGCCGGCGCGCGGGTGGAGGACTTCGCCGAGCCCGTGCTGCGCTCGATCATGGGGCCCGGCGTCTCGGACGAGGCCGTCGCCGAGGCGGTCGAATCGATGCTGCGCGTACCGCTCGACGGACTGCGGCAGACGATCACAGCGCTGCCCGGGCACGACGTCCGCGATCGGCTCGGAGAGATCGCCGCGCCCACGCTCGTCGCCGTCGGGGAACTCGACGAGGAGACGCCCCCGGCGTACTCCGAGGCGATCGCCGCCGGCATCCCCGGCGCCCGGCTCGCGGTGATCCCCGACGCCGGTCACTACACGCCGTTCGAGGCGCCCGCCGCGCTGAGCGCGCTCCTGCGCGACCATATCGACGCCGTGGAGTCCGCCTGATGGAGCATCGCACCCTCGACGTCTTCCGCCGCGCGCTCGGCGCGAGCGGCCTGACCGCCGGCGAGGTCGTCGCCGTGCTCAGCGAGTCGGGCAGTCGCGCCGCGCTCGTCGACAACGCGCGCCTCGCCGCCGAGGACCTCGGCGGCCGCGTCGTCGACGTCCGCGTCCCCACGCCGCCCAACCCGGGGCCGGTGGCGATCCGCTCGACGGGCTCGAGCGTCGCGCTGCAGGGCAATCCGGCCGCGGTCGCGGCGCTCGTCGCCGCCGACCTCGTGATCGACTGCACGATCGAGGGGCTCCTGCACGCGCCCGAGCTGCCGGAGATCCTCGGTGCCGGCACGCGCGTGCTGATGATCCCGAACGAGGACCCGGAGGCGTTCGAGCGCTGGGCGCCCGACGACGGCACGCTCAAGGCCCGCGTGCAGCGGGGACTCGACCGCCTGCGCGCGGCCGAGGAGATGCGCGTCACCTCGTCCGCGGGCACCGATCTGCGCATCCGCCTCGCCGGCGCCTTCACGGCCGGCTCGTGGGGCGCCACCGACGGCCCGGGCACGGTCGCGCACTGGCCGGGCGGCCTCGTCGTCGCCTTCCCGGCGGCGGGCAGCGTCGACGGCACGCTCGTGCTCGCGCCGGGCGACGTCAACCTGACGTTCAAGGAGTACGTGCGCGATCCGATCCGGCTCACGCTCGCCGACGATCGGATCACCGACATCGGCGGGCACGGCCTCGACGCCGAGCTCCTGCGCTCCTACCTCGCCGCGTTCGACGAGGAGGAGGCCTACGCGGTGAGCCACGTGGGGTGGGGCATGAACCCCGCCGCGCGCTGGGACGCCCTGGCGATGGTCGACAAGCGCGAGACGAACGGCATCGAGCTGCGCGCGTTCGCGGGGAACTTCCTGTTCTCGACGGGCGCCAACGAGAACGCGGGCCGCCACACGCGGGGCCACTTCGACTTCCCGATGCGCGAGTGCACCGTCGTGCTCGACGGCGACGTCGTCGTCGACGCGGGCCGCGTCGTCGAGTAGCCGCGCCTAGGCGCGCAGCGCCTGGAGGACGGCCTGCGCCTGCGCGGAGGTCGCGCCGTGGCGCACGAGCCAGGCGTGCGCGCGCCGGCGCGCGCCCTGGTCGGACGCCGCGTCGGGGTAGCGGCGGCGCACCTGCCGCTCGAGCTCGGCCGGGTCGGCCGGCGGCCGCTCGCGCTCGGTCGCCCCGGCC
>JBPCSR010000163.1:0-5684 GCA_051006935.1 Gaiellales bacterium | reverse complement strand
ACGATCGACGCGCCGGCGTCGCCGCGCACCGCCTCGACCGGATCGGCGTCCTGCGCCACGACGCCCGGCGCGTGGCGCACCGCGATGCGGTCATCGTCGCCGACGAGCGGCCGCAGCACGGCCTCGTCACCGACCAGCAGCACGGACAGCCCACCCGACGCCACGGCCATGCGCACCCCCTCCACCACCGACTGCGGCGCCGTGTCGCCGCCCATCGCGTCGACCGCGACGACGACGCTCATCGCGGCTAGGCCAGCGGGGCGCTATCGGTGACGTAGCGCTTGCCGCGGTACGTCCCGCAGCTCGGGCACACGCGGTGCGGCAGCTTCGGCGCGGAGCAGACAGTGCACGTCGCGACCACGGGGGACGCGATCTTGTGCGTGGCGCGACGCTTGTCGCGACGGGATTTCGACGTCTTCCGCTTGGGGACTGCCATAACGCGCGGCAGCGTAGCGAACACGCGCGCCGCGCGGCGCCACCACCCTAGGCGTCGTCGTCGACGAGCTGGCGCAGCGCGCCCCAGCGCTCGTCGGGCTCCGGCGGCGGGCACTGGCACGTGCCCGTGTTGAGGTTCGTGCCGCACGACGGGCACAGCCCTTGGCAGTCCTCCCGGCAGAGGATCTTGTGCGGCATCGACAGCACGATCGCGTCGGCCGCCCACGTGGCGACGTCGAGCTCGTCGCCCTGCAGGTAGTCGCAGACCTCCTCGGCCTCCGCCCCGGGCTCGGGGTGGTCGGCCTGGTACTCGCGCGCGTCGATTGCGACGGGGACCGTCGCCGTCTCGAGGCAGCGGTGGCATGGGCCGCTGATCGTCGTCTGCAGGCGCAGGCGCATGAGCAGGCCCGACAGCAGGCGCGTGACGTCGACGCGCGCGATCGGCGGCGACAGCGGGCCCGCGTACTCCACCCCGCCGATCTCGATGCCCGGGACGGCGATCGGGACCTCGACCGAGCGCTCGGCCCCCGGCTCGAGCCGGAGCTGCGAGAGATCGATCATGGCCGACGCCGCCGCGCCGGGATCAGGTGGTGATCTCGGTGAACTGCGCGGAGCCGCCCGACGTGCGCTCCGGCGACGCGCTGGCGAGCTGGCCGCGGCCGCGCTGGACGGCGCCGAGGAACTTGCCGAGGTTGTTCTCGAGCGTGCCGAGGATCTCGTCGGCGTAATCCTCCGCGCCGAGCCGGATCTCGCGCTCGCGGTTGCGCGCGTTCTCGAGGATCTCCTGCGCCTGGCGCTCGGCCAGCCGCACGACCTCCTGCTGCGACGCCTCGCGCTGCGCGATCTCGCGCGCCTCGACGACGAGCCGCTCGGACTCGCGCTTGGCCTCGCCGAGCATCTCCTGGCGCTCCTTGACGATCCAGCGCGCCTGCTTGATCTCGTCGGGGATCGTGGCGCGCATCTGGTCGAGGATCTCCCAGATCTCCTCGCGGTCGATGCGGACCTGATCCGTCAGCGGGACGGCTTTGGCGTTGTGGACCAGCTCGTCGAGCTTGTCGATGAGGACGAGGACATCCATGAGTGCTCCTTCACATGCTACGCGACGTCGGATGGTCGTCGAACCAGCGGACGACACATGGGGGAACGAGGTTGTCGACGGAACCGCCGAACGCGGCGATCTCCCGGATGCCGCTCGACGACACGAAGGACAGCGGACCGGAGGCGGCCAGGTAGACCGTCTCGATGTCGGCGGCGAGGTGGTGGTTGAGCTGCTGCATCTGGAATTCCCACTCGAAGTCGGAGACGGCGCGGAGCCCCTTGACGAGCGCGCACGCGCCCTTGGCCCGCGCGAACTCGACGACGAGATCCGTGAACGTCTCCACGGTCACGTTCGGCACATCTGCGAGTGATTCTTGCAGGAGCGCCACCCGCTCATCCGCCGGGATCAGCGGATCCTTGTGCTTCGGGCGGCGCACGACGCCGACGACGACGCCGTCGAACAGCGTCGAGGCGCGCCGGATGATGTCGACGTGGCCGAGCGTGACGGGGTCGTACGACCCCGGGCAGATGGCGATGCGATCGCTCATGCAGCCCCAAGGATGACGATCCGGGCGGCTGCGATGCGGCGGTTGTACGTCTCGGTCATGCCGGGGACCGCGATCGCGGCGTCCGCGCCCGTCTCGAGCACGAGGCGGCCGCCCTCGGCGAGCGCCTGCGGCAGCAGCTCCGCCAGGCGCGGCGCGACGGCCTCGACGGCGTCGTACGGCGGGTCCACGAGGATCAGGTCGAACGCCTCCGCCGCCGCCACGAGGCGTGCGAGCGCCGTCAGCGCGTTGGCCTTCTCGACCGTGGCGCGCTCCTCCTCGCCGAGCGCCACGACGTTGGCGCGGATCGCGTCGAGCGCCGCGGCGTCGCGCTCGACGAAGCGGCACGAGGACGCGCCGCGCGACAGCGCCTCGAGGCCGAGCGCGCCCGATCCCGCGAAGAGGTCGAGCACGCGCGCGCCCACGACGCGGGCGCCGAGCGAGGCGAAGACGGCCTCGCGCGCGCGGTCGGACGTGGGCCGCACGCCTGTGCCGGACGGCACGACGAGACGGCGCGAGCGATGCTGGCCGGCGACGATGCGCATGGCGGCGATGGTACCGCCGGGCTGCGGCTCAGGCGCGGCGGAGCGCCGCGATCAGCTCGCCGAAGCGCGCGTCGGCCGCCTCCTCGAGGATCGCGTCGCCGCCGGCGCGGAGCAGGCGCGCGGCGTCGTCGCGGGCCCGCTCGAGCAGGCGGCGGTCGCTGTGCAGGCGCGCGTAGCGCAGGTCGGAGCGGCCGCTCTGCGCCTCCCCGAGCAGGCGGCCCTCGCCGCGCATCTCGAGGTCGATCTCGGCGAGCGCGAAGCCGCTGCCGTGCGCGACGAGGGCGTCGAGGCGCTCGCGGCCCTCCGGCGTGGGCTCGGCCGAGCTGTAGAGCAGGCAGTACGACTGCTCCTCGCCGCGGCCGACGCGGCCGCGCAGCTGATGCAGCTGGGCGAGGCCGAAGCGGTCGGCGTCCTCGACGACCATCACCGATGCGTTCGGCACGTCGACGCCGACCTCGATCACGGTCGTCGCGACGAGCACGTCGACCCGTCCCGCCGCGAAGTCGGCCATCACCCGCTGACGGTCGGCCGCGGGCATCTGCCCGTGCACGCACGCCACGCGCACGGCCGCGAGCGGGCCGGCGGCGAGCCGTGCGGCCTCCTCCTCGGCGGCGCGCGCCTCGACCTCCGGGTTCTCCTCGACGAGCGCGCAGACGACGTAGGCCTGGCGGCCCGCCTGCACCTGCTCGACGATCCAGCGGTAGCCGTCCTCGCGCTTGGCCTCCGGCACGATGCTCGTGCGGATCTCCTTGCGCCCGGGTGGCAGCTCGTCCACGACGCTGAGGTCGAGGTCACCGAACGCCGTCAGCGCGAGCGAGCGCGGGATCGGCGTGGCGGTCATGTGCAGCACGTGCGGGACCGGGCCGTCGCCGCGCGTGAGCTTGGCGCGCTGGGCGACGCCGAAGCGGTGCTGCTCGTCGACGACGAGCACGCGCAGGTCGGGGAACGCCGTGTGCAGCAGCGCGTGCGTGCCGATCGCGATCAGCGGCTGGCCGGCCTCGATGCGGGCACGGCGGGCGCGGCGCTCCTTCTCGGGCACGTCGCCGGAGAGGTAGGCGATCTCGATGCCGAGCGGCTCGAGCAGCCGCTCGGCGCCGCGCAGGTGCTGGAGCGCGAGCACCTCGGTCGGCGCCATCAGCGCGCCCTGCCCGCCCGCCTCGACGGCGCGCACGAGCGCGGCGAACGCGACGACCGTCTTGCCCGAGCCGACGTCGCCCTCGAGCAGGCGCTGCATCGGCTGCTCCGCGTCAAGGTCGCGGTCGATCGCCTCGAGCGCGCGCTCCTGCGCGCCGGTCAGCGCGAACGGCAGCGCGGCGCGGAAGCGCGCCGACAGCGCGCCCGGCGCGCCGAGGGGCAGCGCCCCGCCCTGCTCGTCGGCCGTGCGGCGGTGGCGCAGGAGCGCGAGCTGCAGGAGCAGGAGCTCCTCGTAGGCGAGCCGGCGACGGGCGCGCTGGAAGGCGCTGCGCGTACGCGGCTGGTGGCCGGCCTTGAGCGCATCGCGGCGCAGCGGCAGCCCGTGCCGCACGCGCAGCTCGACCGGCACGGGGTCGGGCACGCCGTCGATCAGGTCGTCGAGCGCCTCCGCGACGAGGCCGCGCAGCACCCCCGTCGAGATCTGGCTCGACGCGTGGTAGACCGGTACGAGGCCGGGGCCGACCGCCGCGCCGTCGGGGTCGTCGAGCACCTCGTGGCTGCGCACCGTCAGCTCGGCGCCGCGTGCGCCGACCTTCAGCGCGCCGCGCGCCACGAGCCGCGTGCCCGGCTCGAGCGTGCGCGCGAGGTGGCGCTGGTTGAACCACGTGAGCGCGATCTCGCCCGTGTCGTCGGACAGCCGCGTCTGCAGGATGCGCAGGCCGCGGCGGCGCGTCGGGCGTTCCGTGATCGAGCCGATGCGGCCGATCACCGTCACCTCCTCGCCGCCGCCGAGGATCGCCTCTGCGATCGTCTGCTGCGCCGTCAGGTCCTCGAAGCGGAACGGCAGCTCGTCGAGCAGGTCGCCGCGCGTCTCCACGCCGAGCGCGCGCAGCGCGGCGACCCGCTTGGCCGGACCCGTGATCGGCTGCCCCAGCGCGAACGGCCGCGGCGCGGTTCGCGTGCGCGGCGGCGTCGCGACCTCCTCGACTCCGGGAAATGGCGCCAGCACGCGGGAAGTGTCGCGGACGAGCCCTCGGGCGCGGATCTGCGAGACTCGCGGCATGCCCCGCGCGATCGCAGTCGACTGGTCGGGCGCGATCACGGGCGAGCGATCGAGGATCTGGATCGCGGAGGCCGTCGACGGCGCGCTCGAGACGCTCGAGAGCGGCCGCACCCGCGCCGAGGCGATCGCCTGGGTGTGCGCGCGCCGTGCGGCGGTGCCGTCGTGCGTGGCCGGCTTCGACTTCTCGTTCTCGCTCCCCGCCTGGTTCCTCGACGCGCACGGCTGCCGCACGATCGACGACGCGTGGCGGCTCGTGGCCGAGCGCGGCGAGGAGTGGCTCGCCACGTGCCCCGCGCCGTTCTGGGGCCGGCCCGGCCGCACGCGCGGCGACGAGCCGCAGCTGCGCGCGTGCGAGGTCGGCTGGCGCGTGCGCGGCATCGTCCCCAAGAGCGTCTTCCAGATCGGCGGCGCCGGCGCGGTCGGCACCGGGACGCTGCGCGGCATCCCCTTCCTCCCCGCGCTGCGCGAGGCGGGCTGGGCGATCTGGCCGTACGACGCGCCGACGCGGCACGTCGCCGCCGAGATCTGGACGCGCCCGCTGACCGGGCCCGTCGCGAAGTCCTCGGCCGAGGCCCGGCGCACGTGGCTGCGCGAGCGCACCGACCTGCGCGGCCGGCTGCTGCGGGCGGCCGCCGGCTCCGAGGACGCGTTCGACGCCGCGGCGTGCGCGATCGCGCTGTCCCGCGCCCGCGATCTGCGCGCGACGCTGCGCGCCCCGCTGCCCGGGGATCCGCGGGAGGGCGCGATGCTGCTCCCGCCCAGCGTGCTCGCGGGCTGATCCTGTCCTACGCTTCCGCCATGGACATCGGCGAGGAGCGCGAGCGGATCGTCGTGGAGCCGGCCACGCCGCCGGTGCCCGCGCGCGACCCCGCGCCCGAGCGGGAGCCGGCGCCGGCGCCGGCGCGGCAGCCCGACGCCGAGCCC
>JBPCSR010000162.1:0-3423 GCA_051006935.1 Gaiellales bacterium | reverse complement strand
GGCGCAGACCGCCCTCGCCCGCACGCCGGCCCAGCTCGCGGCGCTCGGCGATGCCGGCGTGGTCGATGCCGGCGCGGCGGGCGTGGTGGCGCTGCTCGAGGGGCTCCTCGCCGCGCTGGCCGGCGAGGAGGCGGATGACCTCGCGGCGCCCGACCTCGGGCACGTCGCGCACGCGCCCGATCCCACCAGCCGCCGCCGCTGGTGCATCGGCTTCCTCCTGCGCGGCGCCGACGTCCCAGCGGTGCGCGCCGCGGCCGGCGGATGGGGCGACTCCGTCGTGGTGGTCGGCGACGCGCACCTGGCCCGCGTGCACGTGCACGCCGACGACGCCGACGGCGTGCTCGCCGCCGCCGCGGCGCTCGGGGAGGTCTCGGACCCCGCGGTGTCGGACATGCGCGCGGGCGCAGAGCGGGCGGAGGCCCGTCGGCAGGGCGGGACGGCGATCGTCTACGACTCGACCGCCGATCTGCCCGTGCCCGAGCGCGACACCTGGCGCATGGTCCCGCTCACCGTCCACTTCGGCGACGAGGAGGTGCGCGACTACGTCGACCTCACCGCCGAGGAGTTCTACGCGCGGCTGCCGACGGCGCCCGCCCACCCGCGTACGTCGCAGCCCTCCCCGGGCGCGTTCGCGGCGGTCTACCGCGAGCTCCTCGAGGCCCACGATCACGTCGTTTCGATCCACCTCTCCTCGAAGCTCAGCGGCACGTGCGCGTCGGCGCAGGCGGCGGCGCGCGACTTCCCCGGCCAGGTGACGGTGATCGACAGCCTCAACGTGTCGATGCCGCTGGCGCTCGCCGTCGTGCAGGCGCAGGCAGCGCTCGACGCGGGCGTCGCTCCGGCCGGCATCGCGGACGTCGTCGAGGCGACCCGCGCGCGCTGCGCGTGCCTGTTCAGCGTGCCGACGCTCGAGTACCTCCAGCGCGGCGGGCGCATCGGCCGGGCGCAGGCGCTGGTGGGCACGCTGCTCGGGGTGCGGCCGCTGCTCGCGATCGAGGACGGCGAGGTCGTGCCGGCCGGGCGGGTCCGCGGCGCCGAGCGCGTGCTGCCCGCGCTCGTCGAGGAGTTCCTCCGCCGCGCCGAGCCGTATCCCGCGATCGACGTGGCGATCGGGCACGCGGCCGACCCCGCCGCCGCACACGAGCTCGAGGCGCTGGTGCGCGCGTCGCGCGGCGGCATCCGCTCGCTGCGCATCCTCACGCTCGGCGCCGTGGTCGGCGCGCACGCGGGGCCGGGCGCGCTCGGCCTCGGCTTCGTCGCCGTCGACGCCTAGGCGTCGGGGTCAGGCGCGTCGGCGCCCGCCCGGGCCGCCTTCCGCTCGCGATGCTCGGCCACCAGCCTGGCGCCCTGGGCGACCGCTCAACCGGGGCCGTAGACGGGGCGCTTGAGGATCGTCGTGACGACGGCCATCACGACCCACGCGATCACGAGCGCTGCGACCCACCACGGCATGGGGGACACGCTACCACCGGCACGCGGCGATCCCGCGGGTGATTGTTATAGTGCGCAACATGAGCGAATACCAGATCACCTACTGGCGCGACATCCCCTCGATGGTCGCGGCGCGCGAGGGCGACGAGACCGCGCGCGCCCAGCTGGCGCAGCGGTTCCAGGAGGCGATCGACGAGGCCGCCATGCGCCTCGGCGAGTCCGATGCCGACGCGTACATGGAGGGCTGGCGCCGCGGCGATTGGACGCCCGGCGAGGGCACGCCGGCCGAGCTCGCGGAGCGCATCGCATCCGATCTCGAAGCGGACCTCACGGAGGACCGCCTCACCGCCCTGCTCGACGAGCTCGGCCCGGCCCAGGAGGCATGACATGAGCGGCATTCTCGAGACGCTGGAGTCCGGCGGGCACCTGCTCGGCGACGGCGCAATGGGCACCATGCTCCAGGAGGCCGGCCTCACCGACGGCGGCGCGCCCGAGCTGTGGAACGTCGAGCAGCCGGAGAAGATCGAGGCGATCCTCGAGGCGTACGCCGCGGCCGGCTCGAACCTGATCACCACCTGCACGTTCGGCGGCACCCGCCCGCGGCTCGAGATGCACGACCTCGGCGACCGCGTGGAGGAGCTCAACCGGGCCGGCGCGGAGGTCGCGCGCCGCGTGGCCGACCGCCACCCGGGCTCCTACGTCCTCGGCGACGTGGGCCCCAGCGGCGAGCTGATGGAGCCGATGGGCACGCTCACCCCCGACGCCGCGGAGGAGCTCTTCGCCGAGCAGATCCGCGGACTCGTCGCGGGCGGCGCCGACGCCATCCTGATCGAGACGATGAGCGACCTGCAGGAGGTCGAGGCGGCCGTCAACGCGGCCAAGGCCGCGGCGCCGGGGCTGCCGATCCTCGTGACGATGTCGTTCGACACGAACCTGCGCACGATGATGGGCGTCAAGCCGTCGCAGGCGGTCGAGGCGGTCAGCGCGATGGGCGTGCGCGTGATCGGCGCCAACTGCGGCCGCGGCGTCGACGAGATGCGCACGATCGCGGCCGAGCTCGTCGAGGCGCGGCCCGACGGCGTGTTCATCATGACCCAGTCGAACGCCGGCCTGCCGAAGCTCGTCGGCGACGAGTTCGTGTACGACGGCTCGCCCGAGGTGATGGCCGACTGGGCCGCGGACATGCGCGAGCTCGGCGTCGACGTGATCGGCGCGTGCTGCGGGTCCACGCCCGCGCACATCGCCGCGATGCGCGACATCGTCACCGCCTAGCGTCGCGGGCTAGCGCGTGTGGGTGAACCAGCGCCGGAGGCGCTGGCCGAGGCCCGGGCGCGGATACAGCCGCTCCGCGTCGGCCACGGCCATGCCGAGGTGCGCGCGGGGGAGCATCAGCGCCGACGGCGCGTAGCGCGGCAGCGGGCCGAGCGGGTCCTCGCCGGGGTCGATCAGCGCAGGGACGCCGTAGACCTCGGTCAGCGCGGCGGCGAGCTCCTCGGCCGGCACGGCGCGCAGCTGGCCCGTCTCCCAGGTGAAGACGAAGCAGAGCGCGTCGGTGGTCGCCGCGTGCACCGTCAGCCGGTGCGGGTACGCGTACTCGGCGCGCCACCCGCGCGCGTGGCGCAGGACCGCGCCCCACATCGCGATCTCGCCGCTCACCGCGCGCAGGCCGCGGGTGTCGGCCGCGTCCATCAGGGCCGCGCTGCGCGACTTCCAGGCGTGCACGCCGCACGTGCAGCCCTCGGCCGGCGCGTCGTGACCGGCGGCCACCGCGCTGGCGGGGCGGATGCCGATCGGCGAGGTCCAGTTCGTCACGCCGCAGCGGGCGTGGTGCGCGGCGTTCGGCTCCCAGGGCGAGCGCCGGAACGGCGAGCAGAGCCGCGGCTCGCCCGAGGGGTGCACGCGCACGGTCCACGACCGGTAGCCGATCAGCGGCTCGATCAGGTCGGGGACGACGAAGCCGTCGCTCATGCGGGGACGGGCTCGGCGTCGGGC
>JBPCSR010000161.1:0-6753 GCA_051006935.1 Gaiellales bacterium | reverse complement strand
CGAGGCCGCGCCCGCCCACTCCGGCGTGTTCGGGAACATGCGCCCGATGTCGCCGCTGCCGGTCGCGCCGAGCAGGGCGTCGGTGAGGACGTGGCAGACGACGTCGGCGTCGGAGTGCCCCTCGAGCCCGCGCATGTGCGGGATCGTCACGCCGCCGAGGACGAGGGGCCGCCTCTCCACGAGGCGGTGGGCGTCCACCGCCGTGCCGACGCGGAGGTCAGCCAATGGGCACCGCCCGGCGATCGCGACCCTTGATCTCCATCACCTCGGAGTATCCCGCGTCGAGCGCGGCCTGCACCGCCTGGTCGAAGGCGAAGCCGACGTGCTCGGGCTCATGCGCGTCGGACGAGAGCACGACGGGCACGCCGCGCGCGCAGCAGCGCTGGAGCAGCGAGGGGCCGGGGTAGATCTCGCGCGCGGCCTTGCGCAGACCCGCCGTCGAGATCTCCACGCAGCAGCCGGCCTGCTCGAGGGCGTCGGCGATCGTGTCGAAGGCCCAGGCGAGCGTCTCCGGCGACGGCAGCGGGCCGAAGGACTTCGGCAGGTCGGCGTGGGTCATCACGTCGAACTGCCCGCTCAGCGCGGCGCGCGTGTAGCGGTCGACGTAGCCGCGCCAGAGCGCCTCCGCGTCGATCTCCTTGAAGGCGGAGTAGAGGTCGTAGTCCACGGCGCCCTCGTCGACCCAGTGGATGCTGCCGAGGATGACGTCCCACGGGCGCCCCTTGAGCGCATCGACGAGCACCTCCTGCCCGTGCGGCAGCCAGTCGCACTCGATGCCGATCAGGAGCGGGAAGCCCGCCGCCTTGGCCTCCGACAGCGCGTCCCAGTACGCGTCGATGTCCCACTGCGACTGCGTGTCCCAATACGGGTGCTCCCACGCCGGCTTGGCCACCCGGAAGCGGTAGATGTGCTCCGTGATGGCCACGTGGGCGAGCCCGCGGTCCATGGCGGCCGCGACGTGCGGGACGATCGTCTCGATCGCGAGCGCCTCCTCGTCGAGCGGGTCGTCGTCGGGGCGCAGATGGGTGTGGTGGTCAGTCAGCACCGCGCAGCTCCTCCGCCCGCTCGAGGTCGGCGCGCGTGGTGATCTTCAACGCGCGCGGATCACCGGGCACGGTTGCGACGGTGCCGCCGGCGCGCTCGACGAGGCTCGCGCAATCGGTGCCGGTGGCGCGGTCGTCAGCGGCCACGGCACGGCGCAGCACATCGGCGAGGAACGCCTGCGGCGTCTGCACGGCGCGCAGCTCGGCGCGGTCGAGCGTCTCCACCACGCGGCCGGCGGCGTCGACGCGCTTGACGGTGTCGTCGATCGGCAGCACGGGGATCACGCCGTCGGCCCCGTCCCCGAAGCCGCCGAGGATGCGGTCGATCAGCTCGGCGCCGATCAGCGGACGCGCGGCGTCGTGGACCATGATGATCGCGGCGTCGTCGGGCACCTCGGCGACGCCCGCGGCGACAGAGTCGGAGCGCGTCGCCCCGCCCGCCACGGCCACCGACGCCTTGCCGGCGCCGATGTCGTCGGCCATGAAGGTCGCGCGCTCCTCCCACCCCTCGGGCACGACGAGCACGATGCCCTCGATCGCCGGGTGGTCATCGAGCGCAGCCACGGACGCCGCGATCAGCGGGTTGTCGCCGAAGCGCACGAACGCCTTGGGATGCTCCGCGCCGAGGCGCTCACCCGAGCCGGCCGCGACGACGACCGCCCAGACGGCGACCGCTTCGGCCACGCCGCCCTACGCGCGCGCGGCGCGAGCCTCGGCGCGCGCCGCCGCGAGATCCGCGAGGAGCTTGTCGAGGTGCTCGTTCGTGGCATCCTCGTCCTTGTCGAGCACCCAGCGGAGCTCGGACGAGAGGATGCGCTTGGCCTGCGCCAGGAGCTGACGCTCGCCGGACGAGAGCGGCCGCTCGGTGTCGCGCAGGGACAGGTCGCGGATGACCTCCGCGATCTCCTTGACGTCGCCAGAGCGGATCTTGTCCTTGTTCATCCGGAAGCGGCGGCTCCACGAGCCCGTGTCCTCCGTGACCTCCTCGGCGAGGACGGCGAGGACGGCGTTCGCGCCCTTCTGGTCCATCACGCGGCGGAGGCCCAGCTCGTCGACGCGGTTCACGGGGATCCGCACGACGAGATCGTCGGCGATGATCCGGATCGTGAGGTACTCGACCTCCTCACCCAGCACCGTGCGCTTCTCGATGCCGTCGATGACGCCCGCGCCATGCTGGGGATAGACGATCCGGTCTCCGACTTTGAACACGAGCGCTCCTCCGTACAGGGATCGGAAGGATAACCTGAATCGACCCCGAATGGGGGAGGTTTCAGACGCCGCCGCGCAGGTGCCGGTCGTGGAGCCGACGCAGGCCCTGCTGGACGTCGGCCGCGTGCTCCGGCGAGATGCCCTCGATCGCCTGGAGCTCGCGCAGCGTGGCGCGCATGAGGGCGTCGTAGGTGGGGAACGCGGCGATGATGCGATCGGTCTCGTCCTCCGTCAGCGACGCCACCTGGGCGAGCGCGCGGTAGCCGCGCGGTCGCAGCTCCGGGCTCGTGCGGTCGCCGTAGCCCATCGCGCGGGCCACGCAGTCGAGGTCCACGAGCTCGCCGTAGCGGAGCGCGGCGAGGCGCTCGAGCACGAGGCCGTCGCCCTGCGTGGCGTCGGGGTCGCGGTAGTCGCGGATGATCGCGAGCCGCTCCTCCTCCACGCCCTCCGACAGCTCGACGAGCTGCATGGCGACGAGGCGGCCGTCGAGGCCGAGCTCGGTGACGTTGCGCTCGATCTCGCCGATCATGCGCGCGGCCATCTCGGCGCGCTGCAGGACGTTGAGGACGTCGTCGAGCGACACGTCGCCGCGCAGCTCCTGCGTGGTGAGCTCGTCGGCGCCCTTGTCGAGCTGCACGCGGTGGCCCTGCAGCGTGGCGAGGCCCTGCGTCGCCTTGGCGAGGAGCTCCGAGATCGAATCGAGCTGGTAGCGCGACCCGCCGGTGTAGACGTTGACCGTGTCGCGCTCCTGCGAGATCGCGACCACGATCGCGTCGGTCTGGCGCGCCACGCGCTCCGCCGTGCGGTGGCGCGTGCCCGTCTCCGAGGTCGGCATCGCGGCGTCGGGCATGAGGTGCACGTTCGCGCGCAGGATCGTGCTGAGCTCGGCGTCCACGACGATCGCGCCGTCCATCTTGGCGACCTCGTAGAGCATCTGCGCGGAGAACGGGATGTTCAGCGCGAGGCCGCCCGAGCACAGCGGCTCGATCTCCTCGCGCGGCGCGATCACGATCAGCGCGCCGAGGTGGCCCTTGATGATGTCGTTGATGCCGAGCCGCAGGTCGGAACCGGGCGCAAGCAGCTTGAGGGCGTTCGCGAGCTTGGGGTTGCGGCGGGGATCGAGCAGCATCGGACGGGTATCGTAGCCGGGTGGCGAAGACGCGGCCCCTCCTGATCGTCGACGGCGATGCGCTCGCGCACCGCGCCTACTACGCGCTCGGCCACGTGACGAACCGCGACGGCGCGCCGATCGGCCTGCTCCAGGGCACGATCTCGATGCTGGCCGGCGCGTGGGACGCGTTCGCGCCGCGGGCGATCGCGGTCGCGATCGACAGCCGCGAGGCGTCCGAGCGACACGCGCTCGTGCCGGTCTACCAGGCGCAGCGCGACGGCGAGGCCGACGACGACCTCGTGGACCAGCTCGACGCCCTGCCCGACCTGATCCGCGCGTTCGGCATCCCGGCGATCACGGTCCCGCCGTGGGAGGCCGACGACGTCTGCGCGACGCTCGCCGCGCTCGAGGAGGCGGCCAAGGGGACGTCGCTCGTGCTCACCCACGACCGCGACGCGTACCAGCTGGCCTCGCGGCGGACCACGATCGTCCGCCCCGTGTCGGGGGTGACGGAGGTCGAGCACGTCGATCCCGCGGGCGTCGAGGAGCGCTACGGCGTGCGGCCCGAGCAGGTGCCCGACCTGATCGCGCTGCGTGGCGACCCCTCCGACAACATCCCCGGCGCGCGGGGCATCGGCGCGAAGACCGCCGCCGAGCTGCTGCAGCGCCATGGCGACCTCGAGACCGTGATCGCCCTCGCCGAAGAGCTATCGCCGGCGCGCTAGCGCGCGGTCATCGAAGCCGCCGACGACCTGCGGCTCTACCTGCGGATCGCGACGATGCGCCGCGATCTGCCCGTCGAGCTGCCGGCGAGCGGCGAGCCCGACTGGGCCGTGGGCGCCGAGGCGTGCGCAGCCGCCGGGATGGGCCGGCTGGCAGGGCGTCTGGCCGAGCGCGCCTAGTCGGCGCCGAGCGCGAGCGCGAGCGCCTCGCCGACCGAGCCGGCCGTGCGCACGACGATGCCGGGCACCGACGGCGCGTTCGGCGGCACGATCGCCTGCTCGATGCCGAGGCGCGCGGCCTCCTGCAGGCGACGCTCGATCTGCCCGACGGGGCGCAGGCGGCCGGTCAGTCCGATCTCGCCGATCGCGACGAGCGGCCCCGTGGGCACTCCGCGCGCGGCCGACGTGACCGCGAGCGCGACGGCGAGGTCCACGGCCGGGTCATCGACGCGCACGCCGCCGACCACGTTGGCGAAGACGTCGGCCGAGCCGAGCCCGAGACTCGCGTGGCGCGAGAGGACGGCCAGCAGCATCGCCAGCCGATTGCGGTCGATGCCGTTGGCCAGGCGACGCGGCTGCGGCAGCTCGCTGGGCGAGACGAGCGCCTGCACCTCGAGCAGCAGCGGGCGCGAGCCCTCCATGGTGCACGCCACGACGCTGCCGGTGGCGCCGAGCTCGTCGCGGCCGAGCAGCGCCGAGGGGTCCTCGACCGGCTCCAGGCCGCGCCCGGTCATGGCGAACACGCCGAGCTCCGAGGTCGCACCGAAGCGGTTCTTGGCCGCGCGCAGCACGCGCAGCTCGCCGCCGCGCTCGCCCTCGAACAGCAGCACCGCGTCGACGAGGTGCTCGAGCACCTTCGGGCCGGCGACGGCGCCATCCTTGGTGACGTGCCCGACGAGGATGATCGCCACCCCGTGCTCCTTGGCCACGCGCAGCAGCTCGCCGGCCGCCTCGCGCACCTGGGAGACGGAGCCGGGCGCGGCCGCGAGGTCGGCCGTCCACAGCGTCTGCACCGAGTCCACGACGCAGACGGCAGGCCGTTCCTCGGCGATCGTCGCCGTCACCACGTTGAGGTCGGTCTCGGCGACGACGCGGATGTCGCCCGCGCCGCCGATGCGCTCCGCGCGCAGGCGCACCTGCGCGGCCGACTCCTCGCCGGTGACGAGCAGCGCCGTCTCGCGCTGGGCGATCGCGGCGAGGGCCATCGTCAGGAGCGTCGACTTGCCGACGCCGGGCTCGCCGCCGAGCAGCACGAGCGAGCCGGGCACGATGCCGCCGCCGAGCACGCGGTCGAGCTCGCCGATGCCGCTCGGGATGCGCTCGGCCTCGTCGGCGGAGACCTCGGCGAGCGGGATCGAGGCGCGTGCCTGCGACGGGCCGGAGCGGCCGGCGCGCGTCAGCGTCGAGCGCTCCTCCTCGACGGTTCCCCACGCCTCGCAGGACGGGCACCGCCCCTCCCACTTGGGCAGCTGCTCGCCGCAGGCGGAGCAGGAGAAGCGGGTCGCGGTGCGGGCCATGGTCGGAGGCTAGTGCCGGGCACGGATGCGCCGGGGTGCCGGGGTGTCGCCGCGGGCGCGCATCGGCTTACGCGCGTGATGCCGCACGGCGCGGGTCTCGCGCGCTAGCCCGCGCGGTCGTCGAGCTCGTTGAGGTGGTAGCGGATCTGGATCGACACCGCCGCCCCCTCGCCGACCGCGCTGGCGAGCTGCTTCGTCGAACCTCCGCGCACGTCGCCGGCCGCGAAGATCCCCTTCACGCTGGTCTCGAGGTTGCGATCGGTCTTGACGAAGCGGCGCTCATCGAGCTCCACGAGGCCCTGCAGCCAGTCCGTGGTGGGGTCGAGGCCGATGAACAGGAAGACGGCGCGGCACGCATGGTCGCGCTCCTCGCCCGAATCGAGGTCGCGCAGGGTGAGCGAGGCGATCAGCCCCTTCTCGTCGGCGTTGAAGGACGCGACCTCGACGTTCGCGACGACGTCGATCTTGGGGTGGTCGTTGACCTTGTCCTGCAGGAGCTTGGAGCCCGTCAGGCCGTCCTTGCGGGCGAAGATCGTGACGTGCTCGGCGAACTGCGTGAGGAACAGCCCCTCCTCCATGCCGGAGTTGCCGCCGCCGACGACGACCACCTCGTCGGCGCCGCGGTAGAACGGCCCGTCGCAGGTCGCGCAGAAGTGGATGCCGGCGCCGATCAGGTCGGCCTCGCCCGGCGCGCCGGTGCGGCGGTACTGCGACCCCGTCGCGATGAGGACGGCCCGTGCGCTGAGCAGCTGCCCCGCGCTCGTCGTCACCTCGAAGGCGTCGTCGACGGGGACGATCGAGTCGACCGCGACGGACTCGAGCAGCTCGACGCCGTAGCGAGCCGCCTGGCGCGTGAAGCGGTCGGCGAGGTCGATGCCCTCGACGCCGTCGGGGAAGCCCGGATAGTTGTCGTAGCGCTCCGTCACGCCGGCCTGGCCGCCGAGCGCCGACTTCTCCACCACGATCACGCTCATGTTCTCGCGCGCGGCGTAGATGGCCGTGGTCAGGGCCGCGGGGCCGCCACCGGCGATCACGAGGTCGTACGTGTCGCGGGCCGCCTCGCGGGTGATGCCGAGCTTGTCCGCCAGCTCGTCGTTCGGCGGCGAGATCAGGAAGCTGCCGTCCGGGAACTGCAGCGTCGGGATGCGGCG